>MWCE01000227.1 GCA_002069895.1 Bacteroidetes bacterium ADurb.Bin234
TTGCCGAAAGAAAATTAACCCCTGTTAATACCGGTTTTGATATTCAACCCGGTGGTTTCTTTAATTTGAATATTTATTTTTAAATTGCTTACTTAAATAAGCATATATAAAACTTCCGACAATTGTTCGGAAGTTTTTTTTATTCAATATAATTACACGGAAGTTTTTAATTGAAATATCGTAAATGTTTGCATGTTTTGTCGAATACAGAATACGTATAGACCTAGATCAATACCGATTTGCCATTTAATAGTTAGTTAAACCTATGATATTGAGCGATAATTTAAAGCTGAAGTCATCGATAATATCGGGTAACATATAATGACCGAAACGGTAAAAGACACCCAGTCCCAATCCTCCTAAGGTATTTTTTATCACATCATGCAAAGCAATACCTCCCTCAAAATATCCTTTATTCATGCGTTGAAAAGTAATATTCGACCCTTGATGTATGTCGGGATGACGAAGATCGCCCCATGCTCCGCGTAAAAATAATTGTGGCTTAGGTGATGAATACTTGATTTTATATATGGCAGGGAAGGCTTGTGATAGTTGTAATGACAAATAGACGTCCGATAAAAATTCGTTAATCCGCATGGTGGCAAAAGAATAAGCATCGAAAACATCTACCAATATCCAAGCTCCATGTTGGCCATAGAGCAATGAATATGGTAAATCCTTATCCACAAAACCTGCTTGGAAATGATATGTGAAATTTCCTATGGGTTTTATTAGCAGACTTTGCGATACTTTAAGATCAAATCGGTTATAAGCAAAATCACTTCCAAGTAATCCTTTGATGCCCCGAGTGTAAACAAAATCAAGTTGCGGACGATAGGTTTTCTTGCCTAAGTTAAAATTCCCAAAAGAATAAATCGTTGAATTAGAAGGAATGGTGAGATATAACGACAATTCGGCTAAATTGAACTTTAATGGTTTATCCGTTTGCGGAGCAAATAGCGAACATTGATAATCATAAGCCGTTACATGTTGCGTATATGAAAATTTGATTTTCCCTTCCAACCAGCGATTTAATAAAGAAGAAATGCCCAATTCCCCATGTTTTACATAGTCATAATGTTGCAATAAACCTTTGCTTATTAAAATTATTTTGTTGGCTTTTGCCAAAGAAAAGCGATAAGGTTCATCAAATCTTTCGCTTACATTACTTCCGGCTTTAAACACATCATGGTAAGCCCGTAAAGTGATATGTAGTTTCCTCCTTTTATTAAGCACAACTCTACCATTCAAACCCCATTTGAATTGGAGGTCTTTAATGCCAAAACCTAAATAAGCCCCAATACGAAAATATTCCGATAAACGATCGTTCGTTTCAACACCTATGCCCGGACGTACAATTTCTTGACCGTTTAATTTAAGTATCTTATCAATCTTGAAATCTATCCATTTATAAGGAATTTCACCCGAGACCAATGTCTTTAAAATAAATATCCATTTGTCAACGTCAACATCCTTGGTAAGTGTATCCCAAAAAAAATAGGTCTGTTCTTCTTTGGGAGTGATGCGCTCATCTCTGTATTGAGCTAAAACCGTATCGCTTTTCTTCTGATAAGCTTCCGGCGAGTCCATTAATAATGCATCGCTGATAAACTGTCCGTTCTTTAAAGGAATGTCAATCTTAATCTCTTTGTTTCTTGTCATAGAATAACTCGTTAAAGGCATCGCGTTTACGTAGGAAAGCAAATTGAGCTTTGTCTTTGTATATTCAGGAAACCAATACTTCCCGTCAATTTTAATATAATGCTGTTCCATGACCATCGAAATGGCTTCGAGATTAAAAATCGGAGAAAGAATAACATTTTCAATAGCCCAACCGTCGGAACGAATACCCATTTTGCCGGTTACACCGCGAAAATCTTTATTCTTTAAAGGCTTAAATGAAATAGTAAACAAAGTGTCCTTGCCGACATAGCTCGTGTCTTCAATCCAAAAAAAGTAATATGAGAAAGTTTTATCGGACAGAGGGTTTACAAAGGGTGTAAACAATAAGGTGTAATTATCGTCATAAAAAGAAAAGGATTCCATTTGAGATGTAAGCATTTGAAGAATAGGATCGGAGAAACCCGAAATCTTCGAAGCAAGCAAAATGTCGTTTTTCTTTCCGGGATATTTGTAGTTAAGTTCAATCACCGATTCCCGCAGAAAAAAATGTTGCGTTTGTAGCACTTCATAGACCTCCATTTGGTTTGAATTTAAACTGTCGAGGAAATTTTTATTGGTTAAACTATCCATAACCGCTTCCGATGAAAAAAAAGTCTTAGAATATTGTTTCACCTGATAAGAAGGAAGAAAATAAGGATTATTGTCTTTTTTATGCTCAAATACCAAACGCATTATACGATGTGCAGGGTTTTCTTTGGCTACAATACGGGCTTCCGTTAATTCCGTAGCCTTAGGCTCCATGTAAAACTTTTGATTCTTCTCATAGGTATATATTTTTTTATAGGTGCTTTCATATCCTATGCAACTCAAACGCATACTGTCAACCGTTTGCGAAGTAAATAATACGAATTTCCCATTCTTATCGGTGATAGTTCCCGTGTTTAAGGAAGGAATCCAAACATTCACATATTCCAAAGCCTCACGAGTCTTAGCGTCATAAACATATGCCGTATAGCTGTATCGTTGAGCATATGAAATCACATTTATTGACAATACAAAAGTGAAGATTAAAAATCTCGGCATGTTTATTATGTTTAGGTTGTTTTTTATTTTGCCATGCAAAAATAGGTATTTTTTTCTTATGTTAAAGATAATTATATATAGAGACCTTGCATGCTACGTCTCTACACGGAATACACGAAATAACAAAATTATACCCCAATCCTTATAATTTTAAATAGTTGCCATATTGAACCTTACGATGAATAGCGAAACTTTATTAAAATATTTTTTGTTGTATATAAGAAAAAAATATATATTTGTGCCGAATCGGCAAAAGGCCATTTTCGACCAAACCAAGCCTTCCAAACCCGGTTTTTAGAAATATTAGTAACAACAAAATTATAAAATCATGCGAAAAATAGAAAAAAACGGCAAAAAAAGCTCAATTATTAACTTTATTATTAACATTAAAAATTTTCAACTATGGCGATCAACTATCGTGTAATTCAGAAAGGAAAGCCCGGCGACCCGGATGCTGAAAAATTGTACTATGCTATCCCCGTTAAGTCGGGAGACATTACCTTTGAACAAATTGTAAAAAGGGTAATGCTACGTTCTACGGCTCATAAAAGTGATGTATTGGCAGTTCTTACCTCTTTTTTTGAAGTTGTAAGAGAAGAGCTCGATGCAGGGCGTGGGGCTCAAGCTGCAGACTTGTTTAAAATGAGAGTTAGCTTCAGTTCAAAAGGCAAGAAAAACAAAAAAGATGTAAGTGCAAAAGATATCGTCAAAAAGAGGATAGTGTTCAAATTAGGTAAGGAATTCAGAGAAATGTTGGATGAACTCAAATTTGTTAGAATAGATTAATATCTAAGTTTTATACAATCAGACACTTATCTATTTACTTTTTGAATGAAGTAACCTAGCACAATGTAACCGCTTTGTCAGCCTTAGCTGGCCGTCTTGTCACGTGAAAAAACGTTTTGATGTTTTTTCAAAAACGTCCCGATGTTTTTTCAAAAACGTCCTGATGTTTTTTTAGAAACGTCCCGATGTTTTTATAGAAACGTCCTGACGTTTTTCTAGAAACGTCCTGACGTTTTTCTAGAAACGTCCTGACGTTTTTTCAGAAACGTCCCGACGTTTTTGCGGCTGTTCGATTTGTCACAAATTCATGAAAAGGTAGAGACAAAACCGGTTCAATGTAGTTTGAAATGACAACCTGCTTTTTTTTAAAAAGAATTAATCATTTCAACTGTTTTATGCATATTTAACTATCTTTGCATACTCATTTAATTTTAAACAAAAAATACTCTATGACGGAAGAATTAATAGCTATTGATAATAAAGATTTAGTTGATATATATGGTGTTAACGATGAAAACATTCAATTGTTACGCAAAATATTCCCCCTTGTCAAATTGGTGGCACGTGGCAATGAGTTACGTGTGGTAGGCGATAGAGTTAATATAGATGAATTTGTTGCCTTTTTTTCGCGTTTACATCGTCATTATCTGAAATATAATAAATTGAATGAAACCGACATTTTGCAATTGCTCGAAAACGGCAAAGATAATAATTGCTTGAGCGATAACATGATGGAAGAAGATGTGATTTTGTATGGACGAGAAGGGCGGGTGATACGGGCACGCTCCCCCAACCAGTTGCGTTTGGTGAAAAGTATAGCACAAAATGATATGGTCTTTGCCGTGGGACCTGCAGGAACAGGAAAAACATATACGGCGGTTGCCTTGGCCGTTAGGGCTTTAAAAAATAAAGAAATAAGAAGAATTATTTTAACCCGTCCGGCGGTTGAAGCCGGTGAAAACTTGGGTTTCCTTCCCGGAGATTTAAGGGATAAATTAGATCCTTACCTCCAACCGCTTTATGATGCCCTACGCGATATGATACCCCCGCAACGACTCTTGAGTTATATGGAAGATAAAGTGATTGAAATTGCACCGCTTGCTTTTATGAGAGGCCGCACACTCGATAATGCTTACGTGATTTTGGATGAAGCTCAGAATACTACTTCAATGCAATTGAAAATGTTCCTAACCCGTATGGGAAACAATGCCAAATTTTTTATCACCGGTGATTTAACACAAATTGATTTGCCCCGTAATCAATCCTCCGGTTTATTGCATGCCATTCATCTGCTGAAAGACATTAAAGGAATTGATGTGATTTTTATGAATCAATCGGATATTGTGCGTCATCGATTGGTAACTTCGATTGTCAATGCGTATGAACAAGAGGTTGAATTGCATAAGCAGAAAATATAGTTTTTGGCAAAAATTTTGCAATAAATTACTATGTTTAGAATATTGTATTATCAAGCAATATAATGTCAATTCGACCGAAAAGAAGCTTCCTATTTGTTAAATTTGTTGTATTTTTGCATAAAATTTTGATAAAATAATAAGTATATGAAAAAACATTTTTTAATTGTTCTTTGTTTTGTGTTCTTTAACAATGTGTTACAAGCCCAAGTTTTAAAAACAAAGGATGTTCCTAAAGATGCCATCAGTCAATTTAAAGAGAAGAATCCATCATCCAAAGCGTCGAAATGGGAGATGGATGATAATCAATATGTGGCTACTTTTAAAGAAGATAAAGCAATGGCTAAATCTTATTTCACTTCATCGGGTGAATGGATTAAGACTATGATTGAAGTTGAAAAAGAAGATTTGCCAACTAATATATTAAGACATGTTAAGAAAACATATCCTTCCTATTCGGATATTGACAACATTTATTTTTTAAAACAAGCAGAAGAAAAAGACAGTTATATAATTGATGTTATCGTTCAATCGCAGAACATTATTTCGACCATAAAATATACTGTAACCGGTAAATTCATTAGTGAAAACAAAAGAGAATTACCCAAAGAGGTTGTAACATCGAACAAGTCCGATTCGGAAAAAATGACAGCCGACAACAGGCCGTTAAAAAAGAAATCGGTTAAGCCAAAGAAATTACCACCGGTGGAACCCGACTTGATTCAGGAAGAAAATGTTCCCGTAGCAGTTAAAAAAACCTTCAAGAAGCGTTTTATGAATGCAAGCGAAGTGAAATGGTATTATAATACAGATGATTCGATTTATCGCTTAACATGTGTTATGAGAGATGCCGAAACGGAAGGATTTATTTCAGTAGGTGGTTCATGGATAAGTACCATTACAGAGTTGGAAGACGATAAGTTGCCTTCGGCTCTTTATAAATCAATTGACGAATTTTATTCCAATTATAAAATAGATAAAGTGAAAAAGGAAGTACGTGCCGATAAAAACGACCATTTTATTATAGATGTGATAGAAGAGCAAAACAAAAAGTCGGGGCATGTAACGCAAATGTATCTTGATAAAAACGGAAAAATTATTAAAATTGTTGACCCAGAAATTAAAGAAGATAACAAAGAGCCTGAAATGAGTGATAAAGAAAAAAAGGAACAGGCAAAAATGGAGAAAGAGTTTAAAAAAGATCAAAAAATGAAATATAAATCTACCAATATCAATGAATCGGAGCTTCCTCCGGGCGTGGGGTTGTGGATAGCACGCGAATATCCGGAGTATGTTGTGAAAAAAGCAGAGTATAAATCTTTTGATGAATTTTCTGAACATGGGAATATCTATATAATATTGATTCAACGTCCCGGCGTTAATCAACCGTTTGCCACAGGTTATTTTACGCGAAACGGGATACTCTTAAAAGTGGAAGATGATTTTAAGGTAGAAGGACCTAAAAAAGAAGTTAAAAAAGAAGTAAGCAAAGCCATAAAAGAAGCATTTAAAAAGGATAATCCCAAGGTTGAAGATGCTAATTGGCAAGAAGGTGAAAACGATACATGGATAGCTGTGTTTGATGACAGGTATTTCACCAATGAAGCTACTTATTCCGCTGCTGCTACTTGGATTCAAACACTGGTAATCATTGATCCGGAAGAAAAAATTCCGTCAATTATCCGTTCATTTATTTCCAAACAACATCCGGAAAAAAGTATTCGTACTTGTCATATGATTAAAAAACCGGATCAAAATCCCTATTACGCTGTTGTTTTGTATGATAAGAAATCAAAGAGTACTACGGAATTGAATTTCACTTCAAAGGGAAAATTGATGGAATAGTTGTCTTAAGATTTCAGCAAACGGATAATGTTTTTAATTGAATCCAATCCTATTTCGTTTATAGAAACGTTTTTAGGGTTTATAAACCTATAACTATCAACATCATCATCGGCTTTAATCGGACTAAAGTCGTTTACCTTACATCGAAACACCATATCGATGGTGAAATAAGTGAAATCACAAAAGGTGTAAGTGTTGGGAAAAGTGCCGAAAAAGTTGATAGCTTCAACATCTATGTTGAGTTCTTCTTTCACTTCACGCACTACGGCACGTTCGGCCGTTTCTCCTAAATCAATGAATCCGCCGGGAAGGTCTAATTTCCCTTTGGCGGGGTCGAATTTTCTTAAAGTAAAAAGGATTTCTTTCTTGTTGTTTTCAATCAAAGCAACCACGGCACCTGCTTCATTGGTGTAGAGCCGGTGCAGGCAGTTCATGCAGTGATGTGCTTTTTTGTTGTCCCAAACAAATTGGTTGCTTCCGCAGAAGGGGCAAAATTTCAATGCTTTTGCGGGGTGTGTGTGGTTCATGAATGGCGGGTGTATTTAATTACGTCGGCTCCAGAAACAGGATTATCGCATAGGATTAGCAGGCGTTCAACCATATTGCGTAGTTCACGAATATTTCCTTTCCAGGGGAGTTTCTTTAGTTCTTCGTAGGCATCATTGTTGAATGTTCGCATGGGCATTCCTTGGTTTTCGCATATTAATATTGTAAAGTGTTCAACCAATAGCGGGATGTCGTCCAAGCGTTCGCGCAGAGGAGGAACGTGGAGGTTGATAACATTAATTCTATGATATAAGTCTTCACGGAAAGTGCGGTTTTCAATTTCATGTTGCAGGTTTTTATTGGTAGCTGCAATAACGCGAACGTTTACATGTATATCTTTTTCACCGCCTACGCGGGTGATTTTGTTCTCTTGCAAGGCTCGTAGAACCTTGGCTTGCGCCGATAGACTCATGTCGCCGATTTCATCTAAAAAAAGTGTACCGTTATCGGCTAATTCAAAATTCCCTTTGCGTTGTTTCACTGCCGATGTGAAGGAGCCTTTTTCATGACCGAACAATTCACTTTCAATTAATTCGGATGGGATAGCAGCACAATTCACTTCCACGAAAGTATTGGATGAGCGATCACTTTTTTCATGCAACCAATGGGCAACCAATTCTTTTCCTGTTCCGTTTTCCCCTGTGATTAATACACGTGCATTGGTAGGCGCAACCTTATCGATCATTTCTTTTAATTGCTTAATGGTTGGTGATTCTCCTATGATATCATATTGCTTGTTGATTTTCTTTTTTAGTTTTTTTGTTTCTACCATTAAATATTGTTTGTCTTGTGCATTTCTTACCGATACCAACAACCGATTCAGGTCCAAAGGTTTTGTTATATAGTCATAAGCTCCTTTTTTTATTGTTTCAACGGCTGTATCGATATCGCCGTGTCCGGTAATCATAATCACAGGTGTTTCACATATCTCTTGAATTTTTGATAATAGTTCGATACCATCCATATTCGGCATTTTTATATCGCTGATTATGGTATCGAATTTTTCTTTCTGCAATATGGATAAAGCTTCCATGGCATTTTCGGCTTCTATAATAGTATAATTTTCATATTCGAGAATATCACGTAAAGCATGTCGAATAGGAGCTTCATCGTCGATAATAAGAATTTTTTGTGAGTCCATTTTTGTATGTATTTTTATTAAATCTAAACGAGAGGTGTAAGTATTTATTTTATTTGGGAGCTTATGCTTTTCATATATCTTTTATTGTAAGATGATTTCTTTTGCAAATTCATATAATGAGGTGTATTGTAAGTCGGCATGTATGCTTTTATTGTTGGAGTGTGCAATGAGTACGGTTTTCATACCGGTTTTCTGTCCGAATAAGATATCGGTATAAGTATCGCCAACCATAATGGCTTTCTCGAATTCGATAGTCGGAAAATCTTGTTTGGCAGCTAATGCCATACCGATATTGGGTTTGCGGCTTGGATGGTTTAGTTCAGATAAATAAGGAGAAAAATACACTTTATCGATGGCGTAATTTAATTCTTTAAGCATATGGTTATGCACAACATTCAATTCTTCTTCGCTCATAATGCCCTTGCCGATTCCTTGTTGGTTTGTTACGACGATAATTTTGCCGAATTTTAGTCGAAACAACATAAAAGCTTCTTTTACATGATCGATAAATTTAAATTCATCTACATTTCTCACATAACCGTCGACAATGCGTTGGTTAATAACGCCGTCTCGATCTAAAAACAATGTCCAATCGGCATCTATTTGAAATATAAAAGAATTTTTGCTGTCCATATTTTATTGATAATTACAGTCGAAACACGTGACGAAACTGTTTGCCCGTTTTTTTATTTTGTGACTCCGGAGGGATTCAAACCCCCGACTTTCAGAACCGGAATCTGACGTTCTATTCAACTGAACTACGGAGCCTGCTATTAGAAAATAAAGCCAAATTGAAATTCAAACATTCGACTTTTATCATCAACCCTTTCACCATTGTTTTTATTAGTATAATCCTTTCTATAAGTAGGGGTAAAGGAGTTGTTAAATGCCAAAGCAAAGCTTGCTTTTGTGTTGTTTTTTATTAAAAATTCAAACCCTAAGCAAACAAGTAAAGCTTCTCTTACGAAGAATGTTTGCTTGTAAATGTTTTCCGTTTTATCTTCTTTAACATTATTTATTTCTTTATATTTTAATTTGGAAGAAACACAGAAAGAGTTATCCATGCCAAAAGTGCCGAATATTACAAAACGTCCGAACTCATCGGTTTTAAATTTAATGGCAGTCGGAATGCTTAAATATACCATGTTATATTTTGCTTCTATCGTTGCTGTGTCGTATGGCTTATATTCATCATTAAAGGATAATTCGGTTCGGATATGTCGGGCATTTATGCCTGTATGGAAAAAATAATTTTTTAAGGGTTTTGCCAAGTTGATGTCGACATTCAACCCATACATTCCTCCGATTTTTGCTCCTTCGTTGTCATATCCAACATTCTTAGGGCTTGCCCAGCATAGGGTAGGACCGGCAATTACTCCTACTTCGACGGTACGCGGACGTAAGTCTTGTCCGAATATGGTATGGATGCTTATTATACATATAATTATTATTATACTGCTAATCTTTCTCATTTTAATTGTTTTTTATAATTAATGCAAAAATAATGTTTTTTTGTTATAGTCGATAGTATCTTTTTATATGTTTATAAACAAACGATTGTGGAAATTTATAATAGCAGCCGTTGTTTAACTGCTTCAAATAATACGATACCGCTAGCCACCGAAACGTTCAAGGACTCAATTTTCCCTTGCATGGGGATGCGTACTTTGTCGTCGCAAAAGCCAAGTATTTCATTAGATATTCCTTCTCCTTCGTTTCCCATTATCAAACACAAGGGCATGTTGTAATCACAATCGTAGTAGTTTTTATCGGCTTTTTCCGTGCAGCCGACAATACGAATGCCGCATTCTTTAATATAGCTAAGTGCTTCCGACACATTGTCATGCCGGCAAACGGGTATTTTATGCAAAGCACCTGCCGAGGTTTTGATGGCATCTTCATTTAAGAGGGCTGAATTTTTTAACGGGAAAATAAGGGCATCCACGCCGGCACATTCGGCCGTTCGTGCAATGGCTCCCATATTCCTTACGTCGGTTATTTTATCTAAAAATAACAATAAAGGGGTTTTGCCTTGTTCATATATTAAAGGTATGATGTCGTAAATGCTCTGATAACTTATCATCGACATGAAACATATCACTCCTTGGTGGTTGCCGCCGGTTAACCGGTTTAATCGTTCAAGGGGTACGTACTGAAAAGGAATATGATTTTCACGGATTAGTTGGAATAACTCCCGAAAACTATCACTGCCGGCTCCTTTTTGAAGAAGGACTTTGTCAATGTCTTTATGTTCGTTGATAGCTTCTATTACGGGACGTATGCCGTAGATCATTTGGGCGTTCTTGGGTCTGGGATGTTTATACATATTTTATTTCTATAAAAATTGTGTTTAACCGATGTTTTGCCAAGAGCTGCAAAATTACATAAAATTATCTAATCCGATGGCATAGGAGAGAAATGCTTTTCTCTTTTTAAGAAGACGGTGGGTTAAACATGTTTATGATTAATATTCACGTTCAAGCCAACGAGAGAAAAAGACATCGTAAACTTGATAGCTTTGTGATTTTTTTGCAAAGTTAACCAATAATAATTCCTTTTCTTCGAGCGATTTGCTTATTCTTCGTGCATTGGCAGGCGTGCCTATGCGATGGGTTTGAATGAATTTTTGTGAAGTGATTTGTTTCACTTCATCTTCTTTTGCCACGGCAATCAAAAAGTTCCATTGTGAGGGGGTTAACAATTGCCGGTATTGTAAATACACGGTTTCGTTTTGCATTAGAATTTGAACACATGCTTCTTTTACGATGTTGAGATGGATGTTTTCTTCACTTAATGTAAAAACAAGGTTGCAAAGATATTGGGTATAGAATGTGTGTTGTTTTGTCCAATTTAAAATAAATTCGATCGATTCGTTATCTATTCTCTTATGATGCTTTTCAAAAGTATCATGAATAAAATCGGCATAAATATCCTTGTCGATTTTATCCAGGGAAATGAATTTGGTGCTGGAATAAAAAGGTCGTTTGGCATTTGAAAATAGATCGATCATCATGTCTTTTTTACTTCCGCAGAAAATGAAACGAATATTTTTTAATGTTTGTAAACAGGTTCGTAACAATGCTTCCGTGTTTTTTTCAGGATAATCATTGATTTGTTGAAATTCATCGATAGCCAGCACAACTAAAGCCGATTGTTTATCTAAGAATTCCAAAATGCTTTTTAAGGTATGTTCTTTTTCCTGTGGCGATTGATATGCAATTTGAATACGTGGTTCTCCCGATATGGAATCGTATCCAATCATGGGTCGCAATCCTTTTAAGAGTGTTATGAATCGTTTTCCTACATTGCTTTTTTCGGGAAATACCTTAAGTATGGATTCTACTAACAATTTAACGAAATCGTCTAAGGAACGGGTGGCATAAATATCCACATAAATGGAAGCTACTTCGGGATTATGATCCTTTATGAATTCAAAAAATCGTAGAATCAATCCTGTTTTGCCTAAACGACGAGGGGAAATTAAGGTGGTGTCTATTCCGTTTTGTAGGTTAATATATAATGAGTTAAGTTCGTTTTCCCTGTCACAAAAAGTTGTTTTATCTATATATCCTTTAACGATAAAAGGATTCCGTGTTATTTTCATCTTCCTTTTTATTTTTTTTGCAAAGATAACACTTTTCTTTACATTATCTATAATGGATTATCTATAATGGATTATCTATAATGGATAGTCTTGTAGTTTACTATAAATCATATATTTAAATAAAAGAAAAAATTAAATATTTACAATAAAATTAAAGTAAAAACATAAAGAAAGTTTATACGAGGATGCTTTCTAATAAAGTTCTTTAATTTCTTTTTTCAAAAAATCCAAAGCGGCATCGGAAGGTTGTGGGTTAAGGTCGACAGCCAATTCAATGATTCTGCTTGCTAAATCGTTTCCATTGGCTTCGGTAGATAATTGGCCTGCAGCGAGATTGATAATTTTTATTGTTTCCTCTTTTGCTTTTTTTGTTAAATCCCACAAGGCGGAAGAAATATAAACTTGCTGTGAAAGGTTATGTTCGAATTCACTACGGATTGAAGAAACAAGTATGGACTGATATTGAACCACATTTATTTCATGGGGTTTATTCCTCAAGATAATGCTTTCGGGCTTGATACGTTCTAAAAACAAGGCGATGCGCTCATAGGATTGGAGTCTGATGGGTGTGATTACTTTTTTTGAGTTGTGTTTCAATTCCAACACTTGTTTTTTAAGCTCTTTATCATAAGTTAGTTTAATGGCGTAATAAGCCGTTAAAGCAACCAATAGGGCAGGGATTGTTATTTGTAGTATATTCCAAACTGTTTCCATTGTGAATTGATTTTATTTTTTTGAGAATTTAGATATTATCGTTGAGAAGGTGAAATAATTAGGTGTCGAAGCCAAATTATTATGTACACGAGCATATTGAACATTAATGTTATATATCCGTAAGGATAAACCATAGGAAAAACCCACAAATCCTTTACGCGCATAAGCCTTCATTTCTTGACGTGTGTTGTAATTATAGGCGAAATGCACGGAGAAGTATTTAATGGGGATAATTTCAACCCCGATAATAAAATGGCGAAACAAGTTGTTAGTGAATTGTTGAAAATTTGTTTTTTTCTTGAGAGAACCGGTTGTTGCATCGGTTTCCTGGAAAGGATTGCTTGGGTCGAAGTAATCCATATCCCAAGTATATAAATGATGTAATGTAATGCTGTAACGAAAAGGAGCATGTTTTAGTCGTTGCGAAAATCCCAGTTGCAAATCGAAAGGTATTTTTTCATATTTATCGGTAAATCCAACGATTTGTGAGCCGATATTGCTGGCCAAAAGCGTAAGGCATAAATTCTTTTTATGATTATAATAAGAAGCCGATACGTCGGCAGCCAAACCGGTAGAGAAATAAGATTCGTAAGCAGAGAAAATCCATTTAACATTCATACCCATAGAAAGCGTGCTATCAACAAGTTCTTTTCCGTATCCAACCGTTAGGGCATAATCGCCTGCAGTAAAAGTTCCGGTTTCATATCCGAATGCATCATACCCGTCAAACTTACCGTATGAAATAAATTGAAAGGCAAAGTTAAAAGTTCCGGCTTTGTTAAAATGATGAATGTAATTCAAATGTCCGAAAACGGCATCGGTAAAATAATCCACACAGTTAAAGGCCACTCCATGATGCAAATTTTTATTTAACAAAGAGGGATTCATGGTTACTATTGAAGGGTCTTGGTCGTTAATAGCTAATAGTTTATTGCCCATAGCCGCCACCCTTGCCGATACCGGAAGGTTTAAGAAGTTATAAACCGTTGTTCCTCCCGTTTGTGCATGTCCGAATAGGTGTATGGAAATGACTAATATTAAAAGCAAAAGTTTTTTCATATGTGTGTAAAAAACGAATCTCTGTTCGATTTATTATAAAAGCGAACAGAGATTCTAGGAAATCAAATATCGGTGCTATTCAACGGGTAAGCATTGGTCGATTTCTTCGTTCCAAGGCAAGCCGTAGATAGGCAGTTTTTCCATAAAGGGATCGGGATCGAAGGTTTCAACATTAAACACGCCATTACCTTTCCATTGGTCGGTCAATATCATCATGGCACCAATCATGGCAGGCACACCGGTTGTATAGGAAACGGCTTGTGCGCCGCATTCTTTATACACTTCGGCATGATTGCAATTATTCCATATGTAATAGGTGCGTTGTTTACCGTCTTTTATCCCTCTTATCTGGCATCCTATGGATGTTTCTCCGGTATAATTTTCTCCTAGCGAGGAAGGTTCGGGCAGTACAGCTTTTAAAAATTGTAAGGGTATAATTTCCTTGCCTTCATACATTATGGGTTTGATACTTGTCATGCCCACTTCTTGAAGTACATTTAAAACATTTAAATATTTCTGACCGAAAGTCATCCAAAAACGGGCTGTTTTAATGGAGGGAAAGTTTTTCACCAAGGATTCCAATTCTTCATGGTATAACAGATAGGATTCTCTGGGTCCGATGTTGGGATAAAAAATGGGTTTATGTATTTGCATGGGTTCGGTTTCAACCCATTTGCCCATATTCCAATACCTTCCTTTTTGTGTGATTTCG
>MWCE01000228.1 GCA_002069895.1 Bacteroidetes bacterium ADurb.Bin234
TGAACCACGCTTGGTTGGTGCGTGAACCACGCTTGGTTGGAACTCCAAGCAAGGCAGCATTTTTCGCAAGCAAGCTTGGTTCAAGGGGGGGCCTTCAATGAAGAATTTTCTGGAATATAAAGGCTTTGAAACTATGTTTTTCATCGCATTTTTTATTATTAATACATTTAAAATGATATAAATTTAAGGCTATGTTCTAATTTACAATGTCTATATTAGAACATAGCCAAAAAAACTATAAATGTTAATGTTTTCTTATTGAAGAATAGGAGAGGATAAGTTTATATTTTAAAGTTTTTGTCCGAATCGAAAATTAAACAAAAGAATAAATAATGGCAAGACTGGCTACCAACAAACAATAGATGGCAAAATAGATTAATTTTCCTTTTTTAACAATATTTATCATCCATTTGCAGGCAATGCAACCGGTAATAAATGCCGTCATAAAACCTGAAAATAAAGCTAACCCACTCATACCTGCATCGGCAGTTTGGGTGCCGAGATAGTCTTTTATATCCAAAAACGCTTCTCCTAATATAGGAACAAGCACCATAAGAAAAGAAAATTTTGCTATGGCTTCTTTTTTATTACCTAATAGTATCCCTGTTGCTATGGTACTACCTGAACGCGACAATCCGGGTAAAACCGCTATTGCTTGTGCAATACCTATTATAAGTGCATCTAACCAGCTTATTTTCTCTTTTTGACGGGGTTTGGCAAAATAAGCAAAACTCAGCAATAAAGCCGTCAGCAATAAACAACAACCAACTATTAATAAACCCGATCCGAAAATTTGTTCCACTATATCTTTAAAGAATAGTCCTATTATCATTACAGGAATCATAGAAATAGCTATTTTAAGGATGTATTGTGTTTCGTCGTTCCATTTAAAAGCAAACAAACCTTTGAATAATCCGAAGATTTCTTTCCATAATATAACAATGGTGCTTAAAACGGTTGCGGCATGAACAGCAACGGTAAACGTCAGATTTTCGCTTGTGTTAATACCTAGTAGTTCACTTCCTATTACCAAATGACCGCTACTACTCACAGGTAGAAATTCCGCCAATCCTTGTACGATGCCAAGGACGATAGCTTCCCATATTTCCATATATTAATTATTGATTATCGGTGGAAGTTGTTTCTTCTTCTGCTTTTGCTTTCGGACGATACATGATTGCAAAGAGTTCGACTAGAAAACCTATTACCAATACAATAGGTGCTACATATAAACGTCTTGTATCAAAAATTGCTTCACTGAATCCAGCCGGATCGTCGGTGCCTCCTCCCGATAAGAGGTAATAGCCTATAAAAAGAATAATAATTCCTGCCACCATCAAAATATAATTTATTTTTTTAAACGGCATTCCCAACGCCCATTGGGGTTGTTGTTTTTGATTGACAGCTTTTTTAGCTTGTTTTCCAATCGGTTTTTTATTTACGGTAACTGTTTTTGCCATGTTTTATATGTTTAAAAATAAAGTTTATCAATTTTCATTTTAATGTATTTCCTGACGGAAAAATAGGTTGACAACCATGTGAAAAGAATACCTATTATGGTAACTAAACCAAATAATATTAAATAGTAATCGGGTTCACTTATATCAATCAGTCCGGGAACACGGGTATATCCCAAATATATTACTCCGCATAACAAAACTACGGAGAAAATAGCACCCCAAATTCCTTGCATAATACCTTTAAAAATAAAAGGTTTTTGTATGGTAATTCTTTTAGCGCCTACCAAAAGCATGCTTTTTATAATAAATCGTTTGGAATAGATGGATAAACGAATGGTGTTGTTGATTAGTGTAATAGCAATAATTAAAAACACTCCGCTTATAATCAACATTATCAGGCTTATTTTATATATGTTTTCATTGATGTTTTCCACGTAAGTGCGTTGATATTGAATATCGGTAACATTGGGTTCAAGTTGCAGGGTTTTTTCAATTTTTTGTAGACTATCAATAGATGTGTATTGAGAATGTATTTTTAATAAAATGGAGGGAGGAAGTATATCACCGACAATGTTTCTGAAATCATGTCCTAACATATCAATGGTTTCTTTTGTTGCTTCTTCTTTACTGATAAAGCGTGCCGATTTCACGTAAGGCTCGGCTTCCAAACGTTTTTGAAAAGCAAGGATATCCCCTTGTTTGGTATCGGGCAACAACATGATTTCAAAGCTAATGTTTTCCCTTGTTTCTTTCGATATGCGTTGGGCATTGATAAGAATTACACCCAATAACCCTATCATAAATAATACCAAGGTAATACTTAGAACAGTAGAAATCCACGAAGAAGCCAATCGATGTTTCGTTATTTTATCTATTTGTTCCGTCATAAGTCGATGTTATATTTGTTATTAAAACATTTTATTAACTCTAAAAAGTGTTTTTTATTATGTGATATCTTTATTATTCGTCATGGCCGTTATCTAATGTCATGTAAACGGAATTCTGGCTTTTAAATTCCGGTATTATTTTCTTCATTTTTTTAACAATAGCAAAATCATTTTCTTCATATATCATTTCAATCAATTTATCAATATCGGTTTTGATTAAATCAAAATCATATTTGATGACTTTTGCTATTTTAATTTTCTGATGTTTGGTAACGATGGTGTTTTCGTTGTTATTGAGCAATTCTTCATGCAGTTTTTCCCCCGGACGCAAACCTGTAAAAACAATTTGAATATCCTTTCCCAATTCCAAACCCGACAACAATATCATTTTTTTTGCGAGATTAAGAATCTTAATGGAACTACCCATGTCGAAAATATAAATTTCACTGCCGTTGCTCATCGCTCCGGCATGCAACACCAATTCGCAAGCTTCGGATATGGTCATAAAGTAGCGTGTGATTTCAGGATGTGTGATGGTTATTGGTCCGCCCTCATCTATTTGTTTCTTTAAAATGGGAACAATAGAGCCATTTGAACCTAATACGTTTCCAAAACGTGTAGTTATAAATTTACATTTATCGTATTTTTCACCAAATGATTGGACGTAGATTTCGGCTATTCGTTTCGATGCTCCCATCACATTGGTGGGATTCACCGCTTTATCTGTCGAAATCATGATAAACTTCTTTACGTCGTATTTAACACTTAAATCGGCCAGTACTTTTGTTCCCAAGATGTTTACTTTCACCGCTTGCATGGGATTCTTCTCCATCAGTGGAACATGTTTATAGGCAGCGGCATGATACACTACATCCGGTTTGTATTTTTGAAAAATATTTTCCATAAATGTTTTATCGCATATATCGCCAATATAGGATTCGTAAGATTTGCGTTGGTAAGAATCGCTTAACGACATTTCCAAATAGAACATAGGCGATTCGGCATTATCAATCAATATTAAATGTTTAAAATCATATTTCATTACTTGATGCACAATTTCACTGCCTATTGAACCGGCTGCTCCGGTAATGAGAATGGTTTTGTTTAATAAATCCTTTCTTACCACATGGCCATCCAAATGAATAGGCTCTCTTTCGAGAAACTCTTCTATCTTTATTTTTTTTATTTGTTTAAAGCTCAACTGGCCATTTATCCATCGATCCACCGGTGGCACAACCAAAACTTTTGTTTTATATTCCAAACACATTTCAGTAATCTGACTGCTTTTTGCCAGCGAAAGGTCTTTTATGGCTATGATAACGTGAGCTATACTTTTCCTTTCTAATAATTTCTTTAAATCTTTAAAAGAATAAATGGTGAGGTTATCGATTTTCTTCCCCACTTTTTTGGGATCATCGTCCACAAATCCGATAACATTATATTTATTAGAAATATCTTGATAAATGGATCTTTTGGTTGTAAATCCTAATTCTCCCGCTCCGTAAATAATAACGTCTTTCTTTTCTTTTGGAGTATTAATGTATTCAAAATAAATAATTTTTGTAAATAATCTATAAAAGATTATCATAAAAGTAGAAACAATAAATTCCAATATCACCATCGAAAAAGGAACTAGAAACTTTTGATTGATAAAATAATAAAAGACAATATTTCCAATACATATTATCACCGAACCTAAAAAGTTTACGAGAAAAATGCGTGTAATATCTTTTGTTCCTGTGTAGCGTAGCAAGGAGGCGTGGATTTTAAAAACAAGGAATAAGATTATTCGTACCCCCAATGTAACGCCGAAAATGGTTATAATCTCATTATAATTAAATTCAGCGGGATTTTTGAAATTCATACGAAGCATCATAACCAAGCCGATAGAAAAGGAAACGATTAATAAATCCGCAAATAGTATGACCCAACTTGGAACGGTATTATTCTTATTATTTAAGTGAATTCCTTTCATTATATGATTTTTCTTTTTGATTCATCCCATAGCGCATTCATCGTATCGAAATCAATTGCATCGATAGTTTTATTTTCTTCATGTAATTGGGTTTCCATATATTTGAAACGTTTAATAAATCGTTGGTTGGTGCGTTCCAAAGCATCTTCGGGATTGATGTTAAGGAAACGGGCATAATTGATTAAGGTAAACAAAACATCCCCGAATTCTTCTTCCATGCGCAAGTGGTTCTCGTCATGCTTTTCTTTTTCAAATTCCTCAATTTCTTCCTTTACCTTATCCAACACTTGACTTGAATCACTCCAATCAAAACCTACGCCACGAACTTTTTCCTGAATGCGATAGGCTTTTACCATGGCCGGCAACGAATGGGGAACTCCTTCCAACACCGATTGCCGCCCCTCGTGTAGTTTTATTTTTTCCCAATTTGCTTTAACCTCTTCGGCATTATTAACGGCAACATCGCCAAACACATGCGGATGACGGATAATCAATTTTTCACATAAGCCGTTCACCACATCGGCAAAATCGAAAGCCTGTTGTTCGGATGCTATTTTGGCATAGAACACTATATGCAACAAAATATCACCCAATTCTTTTTTGATATTGCATAAATCGTTTTTTATAATGGCATCCGATAATTCATAGGTTTCTTCTATCGTGAGATAACGAAGACTTTCAAGTGTTTGCTTTTTGTCCCAAGGGCATTTTTCCCTTAATTCATCCATAATGCTCAACAAACGATCTATCGCCGTATGATTTCTTGTATTTGGCATTCGCTATGATGTATTTTTTCTTCTTTAATAATATATAAAAAACACAATTACTTGATTATTTATATAATCAAGTCTATGATAAAAGCTTATTTTTTTCTATGCGAAAATAAATAAAAATAGCATGTGAATTTAATACATACGAGTTATTTATTTACATTTTGTTGTGAATATGGGAATAGGTGATTTTTTATATTTTGTTATTCTATCAAAATGTAATGAGTCAATTTTAAACCCAGATTACGCATTAGAAAAAAGAGCTTAAATTTACAAAAAAATCCTAATGCGTAATTTGGGTTTAACCGGAATAATCGGTCCCATGATAGTATAGAATCACAGGATCCGACTTTTAACTTCCGACAAATTTTAACCGCAGAGGGCGCAAAGATATTACGCAAAGAACGCAGAGGTTCAAAAAAGCTGTCAGTTTTCAGTTGTCAGTTTTAAGAAGCTCTCAGCTATCAGCTATCAGTTTTTCAGTGCGTTGACTTTCTCTACTTTTCACTATTCACTTTTCACTTTTCACTTTTTCCGCTCACGGATTTCCACAAATTATCACAGATTTTTGTTTTTATATTAAAGAACCGGTGTACCGATTTCTACTGGTTCTTTTTATTATATTCATATCAATTTCATTGTTTAATCAATCATTTTTATAATGAAAATCCATTGTATATCACATTTATTATCAGTATTATACAGCCGCTCCAAAATACCCCTTGAACCAAGCTTGTCTGCGAAAAATGCTGCCTTGGTTGGAGTTCCAACGTAGTTACGTTCACGCACGAACGAAGCTTGGTTCAAAAGCAAACCAAGGCAGTATTTTTTTGAACCTAACTTGGTT
>MWCE01000229.1 GCA_002069895.1 Bacteroidetes bacterium ADurb.Bin234
AATGGGAATGCCTCTTTCATCGATAGATAGTTGACGGATTAAAAGCGTCATATCTTTTCGGATGTGGGGGTGGTTTTTTAAGTAAAGTTCGATATAGCGTCGGAAAACACCTATGTTAGTCATATGTCGGCCGTTAATAGCTTGGGAAATATCAATGTTGTTTTTAGTATTGTAAGTATCGATTTCGTTTTGAAGTTGTTCGACAAAATCTTTCAATATTTGATATTTTTTGTAACGTTCGAGGTCGCTTTTTTCAACAAATTTAATGGAACGAACATTGATAAAAATGGAGCGATTGATTCTTCTTCCGCCGCTTTCCTGCATGCCTCTCCAATTTTTAAAACTATCGGTGATAAAATAATAAGTAGGTATGGTTGTGATGGTTTTATCCCAATTTTCGACTTTAACGGTATTCAGATTGATGGCGGTAACTTCGCCGTCGGCATTGAATTTGGGCATTTCTATCCAATCGCCAATTCGAACCATATCGTTGGAAGATATTTGTACACTGGCTACTAATCCAAGTATAGTATCTTTAAAAACCAATAATAAGATAGCGGAAAGTGCGCCGAAGGCACTGAGTAAATATAAAGGTGATTTATTGATGATGATGGATATAATCAGTATGGCGACAATAATGTAGATAATGATCCTAAACATTTGAAAGTAACTGGCAATGGGTTTGTTTTCGAAAGCAGGCGAACGTGAAATGCTGTTTTCAATTACTTTTAAAAAGGAAAGGAAGATAATCATAAATACAATCACAATGTAAATATCGGTTAGTTTGGTGAAGAAAGGAAGCAGATGTTCAAAATCCTGTAGAATAAGTGAAATAGAACCTTTAATGATAAAAGCCGGTATTAAATGAGCTAAATTGTCGAAGGTTTTAAATTCCACAATCAGGTCGTCCCATTTAAATGGTGTTCGTTTGATAAAGCGATAAATGGTATGTATGATTAAATATTTGGTTATATAAAAGCAGATTAAAGAAAGGATAATTAATCCTATACTCATTATCAGTAAGCGAAGATAGGGGATGTCGCCGCTTGTATATCCTGCATTGGCCAAAAGGTTGTCGATCCAAAAGCTTAATTGATTCATGATGACAGATGTCTTTTTAAGGTTAAATGATATTTAATATGGTATGGAGTTCTTTTTTTACGCTGTTTATTTTCTTATGGCTCATATGCATAGATTTAACAATGTCGAATTGTTCGAACAATTGACGGCAAATTACTATGTTGTTGTCGATCAGATATTGTTTTTCTTTTTTCGTGAGGCTGCTTAAAATGGTTACGGGATAAATTTTAACCTTTTCGATCATATCTTTCAAGCCGTTACCTTCGGGATAATCCCATCCGATGAGATGAAGGCCGCTGCATTTACCGTAAGTTAATGAATCGCATGAGAAACGGGTGTTGGTAACTATCCATCCCGAAAAAGAGATGTTTTCATATTGCGGCATAAATTGCCGTTTTTGAATGATGTCGTTTATACGTGAATGAACGTATAAAGGTACTTGTACACTGATGTTTTTACCTTGGTCGGAGCTGAATTTACACTCGACAAGGAATTGAGAATGGTTGCGTGTTGCCACCACATCGACTTCATGCGATACACAATTTCCTTCTATGATAACACCCACTTCTGTTTTAAATCCTTGCATTTCCAATAATTGACCGATAAAACGTTCGAAAGGGTAACCCGATGGGCCCAATTCCATGATAGCTTGTTTTAATTTATAAAGGGTGGCACTGATGTTTTGTTCGCGATCCAATAATTCAAAAGCAAGCGTATAAATTTGTTTCGTTGTTACGCCCGGATAAATCCAGGCGGTAATATGATCTACTATTTTGTGGATGGTTGCATTTTCGGCTCCTGCGTTACGCAAAGAATATTCGAGTTTTTTAACGGAGAACCATTCTTCTTGACCGGAAGCTTTTTTTATCAATATGGTCTTATTGTTGTTATTTACGGTGTCGTTCATATAAATAATAATTTTACAAAAAAAGGACAGAGCAATTTGCTTGCTCTATCCATAAATTTCTTTAATGATTGTAAAAGCGTAAATTATTTCTTCAATATTTTTTTAAATATGGTGCTTTTATCAATTTTCTTGGTGCAGAAAAACCAATCATAGCAACGGATATCATCTTTTTGTTCCATTCTTTCTTTGGCAGTGCCGCAAGACCCTGCTGTAGGAACAATCACATCATCACCCGGACGCCAATCGGCAGGGGTGGCAACGTCGAAAGTATCGGCTGTTTGTAATGCTATAACCACACGGTATAATTCGTCGAAATTTCGACCTAAACTGAGGGGGTAATAAATGATAGCTCTGATGATACCCTTAGGATCAATAACAAAAACGGCGCGGACAGCTTTGGTGTTACTCTCGCCCGGCATGATCATACCGAATCTCTTGGAGATATCCATGGAAATGTCTTCAATCAATGGAAAAGTAACTTCCACGTTTTTCATTTTCTTGTATTTGATTTTGTCTTTGATGGTACGTAACCAGGCGATATGACTATATAATCCATCAACCGATAATCCCAACAATTTGCAATTTGCATCATTGAAAGCTTTTTCCATGGTGGCAAAAGTCATGAATTCGGAAGTGCATACCGGTGTGAAATCAGCGGGGTGACTAAAAAAGATTACCCAACTTCCTTTGTAATCACTTGGAAAATTTATTTCCCCTTGAGTTGTTACCGCTTTAAATTCGGGAGCTTTTTCTCCGATGCGCGGCATTGTAAATACTTGTTCTTCCATAACAAAAAATTTTAATGTTTATAATTTTATTTTTTTCCACTCTTCTTTCATTCTAGTAATATCATTTATCCAATCTTCGATGTCGTTTTCATGTTCCAATTCTTCATTTAAGATTTGAACAGCCATCTGATGAGTTGAATGATCTTTGCCTGCCGTTAAATCGGCAATTTCTTGATAACGTCTTATAGCGCATCTTTCCCCTTCGAGATTCTGTTCTAAGATTCTTTCAATATAAGGATCCTTTGGTTCTTCATAGGCACAACGGGCATGTTTTGTCCAATCTTTGGGATTTATAACCGGAGTGCCACCCAATTGAATGATTCTATCAACAACCATAACGGCATGATTTAATTCTTGATCGGCATGAAGTAATAATTCGGGTTCTACTTCACTGCGCATAGGGCCTTCCATTAGTCTGGCTCCTATCCAATACTGATAATATGCTAACCATTCTTCCGATAGGGCAGCGTTTAACATATTTATTAACTTCTTTACATCAACGGACGAGATTTTAATTGCTTCTTTACCCATAATATTTAATTTAATTTTTATTGTTTATAATTGATTTTTTGGTTTATGATAATATAAATTATACTTAATATTTAAATTATTACAACTTTTAAAGATTGTCTTATCGATGTGTGAATGTAAAATTTTCAATTGCAAAAATAGCAAATTCAATTAAATGAAAAGTTTTTTTTGATTTTTTTTATTTATTTTATCAACAAAATATTACAATACTTGTTCAATATTCTTTGAAAATTGATTTATTTTGTGTTAAACTATAGTTTAAATAATTGTATTATGATTTGATATTCAATTTTCTGATGTGAGAGTTGTGATGTATAATTTATATTGATAAGTCTTTTTTAGTAAAAATATAGATACCGCTAGTATATAATATTAATGAAATCAAAGTCATTACGGCAAATTTGCCTAAATAACCGTTGCCGGCTATGATGGCATCGGTGTCTAATAATGAAATTACGGTGAAATTGCGTAAGAAATGGAGGGATTCATCCACATTGGCTAATATATTAATAATGATAAATGCTAATGGCAAGCCTGCTCCTAATGCAAGGGAATTTTTAGTATCGTTAAAAATGCAGGAAGAAAGAAAACTGATGCCGCTAAATACACCGAATAATAAGAAAACACCAATGTTTAAAATGATATAGGCTTGGATATTTAAGTATCCGGGGAAGGATATTTCGGAAGTTATGACACCTGAAACTGCTAAAAGTATTATTTGTAAAGCTATGGTAATTAAGAAAAACCCGGCTTGCATACAAGCAACATTACAGCGTTTGTTGGGGGTAGAAAGCAAATAAGCCATTGTCCCGTTGTTAACATGTTCTGCTATCAGGCGGTTGCCCACTATAATAACATAAATAATTAAGGTGAAATATAGCAACATGCCATAGAAAAAGGAATTGATTAAATGTAATAGCGAGGCATTGTTTTCGATGGTAAAACCGAATGCTGCCATAACTTCGGGGGGCATTTTATAGTTTGCCAAGGCAATTAATTCTTCTAATCCATTAGGATCATACATATTGATGATAGTTGCAAGATATAATATCATAACTCCGCAAATAATAATAAAAACAAGGTAGTTTTGTTTGATATTATATTTTAATAATGATAAAAGTTTCATGCTTTGTTTCCTCCATAATAATGCATAAATAAATTTTCCAATGTATAGACTTCCGATTGTATATCAAGCATGCGAAAATGATTTAATTCTTTGATTAACGCATCGAAATTATCAACTGATTTAACATCCACACTGTTAGTGTTCATATTGTCGAAATGAAAGG
The DNA here is from genome assembly GCA_002069895.1 of Bacteroidetes bacterium ADurb.Bin234. Classification (GTDB taxonomy): domain Bacteria; phylum Bacteroidota; class Bacteroidia; order Bacteroidales; family WCHB1-69; genus UBA5266. The sequence goes on from MWCE01000229.1 coordinate 4,596, forward strand.
TGGTGGTTTGCGTAAATCGAGTCATATCTTCTTTTGATGCAAAAGTGAGGGTGTAGTTCTTTCGTTTTTTTTGTTTAATGCTTTGTATGTCTTCAATAAAAACCATTTTACCTTGTTTGATGATTCCGATGGTGTCGCAATTTTTTTCCACTTCTTCAAAATGATGACTCGACATTAAAATGGTTTTTCCTTTTGTTTTTTCTTCGGCAATGAGTTTGGTAAATTCCAATTGCATAAGCGGGTCTAATCCGCTGGTAGGCTCGTCTAAAATAAGTATTTGAGGATTATGCATAAATGCTGATACCACTGCTACCTTTTGTTTCATCCCTTTCGACATTTTTTTAATTTTGGTATGTGGATCCAGTTCAAAACGTTCAATCAGTTGTTTACATAAAGCCATGTCCTTCCGACGGCGTAAAGACATTATAAATTGAAAAAATTGAGAACCGGTCATGGCATTGATCAAGACGTTTTCACCGGGCAGATATCCGACCGTTTCCATAATTTCCGATGCTTTTTTTCGGCAATCTTTTCCATTGATGCTGCAATTTCCGCCATCGGCATTCAAAAAGCCTAATAAATGACGGATAGTTGTGGTTTTACCGGCACCGTTAGGTCCTAAAAAACCAAATACTTCTTGTTCTTTAATGGAAAAATTAAGGTCGAATATGCCTTTCTTTTGACCGAAATCTTTTGTTAAATGATTTATTTTTATCATTATTAGTGCTATTTTTTTTCTTAAAGAGAATTCTTATTGAAGTGGCAAATATAAAAAAAAATAAAATGCTTTATATAGATTATGGAATAATTTTTAATTTTAATCAAATAAAAATATATATTTGCAAACGAAAAAAAATAATTTAGATTAAAAAAAATACAATGAAAAAGTTATTTATTCTATTCACAGTCGGAATGTTAGGAATGAACAGTATGGCTCAATCCGTTACTGTTTCTTTTACAGGTAAAAGTATTAATGATGATTATCTTCAAATTGACAGTATTAAGGTTATTAATTTAACGGAAAACAAGTTTTCCGTTTATAAATATCCGGATACCATAGTTGATTTAATGACAGTAGGGATTAATGATTTAAATCATGAAACCAATTTTTTTAAGTTATCCCAAAATATACCTAATCCATTTAACGGTACAACCAATTTCACACTTTCATTGGCAGAAAGTGAAAATGTTAGCATCGAAGTTACCGATATGTTAGGCAGAAAAGTTCTTGATTTTAATCGTAGCTTGGAAAAAGGAACGCATTCTTTTACTTTAACATTAGGGGTTCCTCAGGTTTATTTTTTAACAGCACAGGCCAAAAATCAGAAAGCTACGATTAAAATGGTGAATATGCAAAGTTTTGGAGGGAATAGTAATATTACATATAATAATGATAATAACTTTACACCTTCTTTGATTCAAAAAACAGCAAAGTCAGTGTCGTTTAATCCCGGCGATACCATGCAATATATTGTTTATTATAATGGTATATTTACTAATGTGGTACAACCGCAAAGTGTAAGTGAAAATTTTGTTTTTACTTTCGATGAGACTGTTTTTGTTGATAAAACACCTAAAAACAGAACTGTCTTGATAGAAGAATATACCGGAATTAATTGTGGTTGGTGTCCCGACGGACATCGTATAGCTGATTCTTTGGTTGCTGTTCATGCCGGTGTTATTTATAATATGAATATACATGCCGGTGGTTATGCTAAAAAATATACAACTCCAGTAGGGACTCTTTTAAATAATTATTTTTATGTTTCTTCATATCCTGCAGGAGTTGTTAGCCGAGAAGTTGTAAATGTAGGGGGAACTTACAAATACCCTATTTCAAGATCTGCTTGGGGGTACGTTGCACAGCAATTATATACCCGACAATCTTACGTTAATCTTGATGCTAAAACAACTATTGATACACAAACCAGAAAATTAAGTTGTGAAATACAAGCTTATTTTACTGAGAATAGTGCTGCCGTTAACGGTAAAAACTATATTCATATAGCCATATTACAAGATAGTATATGGGGACCACAATCGAATGGACAAAATTTATATCCTGCTATGTATGACCCTATAACACAAAAATATCGTCACAATCATATGTTGCGTGAATTGATTTTAGGTGTTGACGGTGAAAATATGGGTGGCGGATCTAAAAACACAATGTATAATAAAACATTCACTTATGATATTCCTTTAGTTATTTCCGATGAAGATGTAAAACTTAATCATCTTGAAGTTTTGGTGTTTATTACCGAAGGAGAACCTTCCAATACCGAAGAATATCAATATAATAAAGAAAGAGTTATTTATGTTACCAAAAGTAACATTGAATTTATTGAGGAAGAATAAAATATTTAAATTTATGATAAATTAAAAAAGACCTTGCTTCCAAGGCCTTTTTTTTGAACTGTTAAAAAAAAAATCGAATAAATAATAATAAATTCTAAGCGAAACAGAGAGTTTATTTCTGATGGCATAAGTTAAATTGTTCATTGATAAAATGAAATTATTATCAAACAATTTTAAACTTTGAGTGTTTAATTTTTAAATTTTAATGATACATAAGTAAGATTGTTTTACTAAAAAATTAAATATAATAGTATCATGGAAGCATTTGATTTTTATTCTTTTTTTTATTATGTAGCCATAATAGCCGGTATTGTAGCCGGATTATTGTTTGTTTTTTCTTTTTTAAGTGGAAAAAGCATTATCAAGATTGATTTTAAATGGCATAAACGTATAGGCATAACAGGATTTATCCTGATGTGTTTACATATAATTTTAATTATTATTTTATCTTAAAAATTGGTTATGAAAAAGCAAATTTTAACAGTATTATTATTAGCCTTACTTCCTTTTGGACTAATGGCTCACTCTCCTCAAAAAGTGGATGTTACCTATAACAAAGAAACATCAACCGTAAAAGTAGTGGTTACCCATAACGTAAGTGATCCAACTACACACTTTGTCAGTCTAATTGTTATCACTGTCGATGGTAAAGAAGTCAAACGCTTTACTGAATCGAAACAAGCTAACAGTAAAACCGAAACCGTTGAAGTGGTCCTCACAGGTGTTAAACCCGGCATAAAAATAGAAGCTATGGCTAAATGCAATTTGATGGGGTCGAAAAAAGGGAAAATGGTCCTTAAGTAATTTTTTGATAAGCTATTTCATGTTATGTTTATAACCGAGCATGGAATAGCTTGTGTTTTTGTTGACAATTAAATTATTTATTGATTTTTATATTCTCATTACAATGTCAATGAGTTTATTAAAAGAAAAAGATGTGTATCCTTCACCCGATGTCCTTGAAAAAGCCTTGGGTGATGTTTACCTTGTTTATTCTTCATTTATGCAAACAATACAAACATCATCCTATCATTTATCGGCAGAATGGCGTTATTATAACGACGGCAAAGCTTGGTTGTGTAAAGTAACTAATAAGAAGAAGACAATTTGTTGGATTTCTATTTGGGATAAGTTCTTTAAAATGAGTTTTTATTTTACTGAGAAGCATAGAAAAGATATAGATTCGCTGCCCATAAACAATGAGATAAAAGAGAATTTTAGAAATACTAAAGTTATAGGGAAATTATTGCCTTTAATCTTGAAAGTTAAAGAAGAAAAACAATTAAAGGATATTTTGACTATTGTTGATTTTAAAATAAAGATAAAATAGATAATAAACATTTATCAATAAAAAGATATGAAAATATTAAAAGTTGTTATTGTACTTTTCTTCGGTTTTCTCCTGCACATTGCATCGGGATGTATATCCGATAAGGATCCTGTTAAAGTTCAAATTAACGGTTTTGAAATGGGTCCATATGAATTAGATAGTTATATGAATGTTGATGCCTATAATAGTTGTCCTTCCGGTAACCTTGGCATTAGAGTAGGTTTGCTTTATCATACTATTCAATCTAATAAAGCCCGTAGTTTGTATTTTCCTGATTGGATTAATACATGTTATGCATTTCAAATTGGTAAAAAATATGATTTTTTGCATAAAATGAAAGATGTTCGTGTGTTTAGAAGGACAAGTGATAGTGCATATGTGAATATCAGCAATGAATGTATGTTTGAAAGTGAAGAGTATTATTATCAAAACCCTAAAGATATTGTATATAAATGTAATTTATTGATGAATAATTATCGGTATACTTATAATGAATATGTCGATATCTTTTTTGTTATACAATTTAAAAATGATCAATCGGATAGTTTGCCACAAAAAATTAAAGTTGAAATAGAAATGGAGAACACTACTTTTGTAGATTCCACCCATTTTGTTGTTATAACAGATGAATATTAAATATTTGATGCAGATATTTTACTTATCATAAGCAAATAACATCACTCGGGAAAAAGAGAAGTGAGTATTTTCTCTATTTTTGCGATTTTTATAATTTCAATGCCGTTAACATTTACATTATTTGGATTGAAAGAGGAAATATAAATTCTTTTAAATCCTAATTTTTTAGCTTCGAGTATGCGTTGTTCAATGCGGCTAACAGGTCGGATTTCGCCCGATAGACCGATTTCACCGGCAAAACAACTTTTAGGATCGACTGAAACATCAAACAAAGAAGACAGTATAGAAATAACAACGGCCAAATCGGCGGCGGGATCATCCACATGTATGCCTCCGGTAATATTCAGAAACACATCTTTGGCGTTGAGTTTCAAACCGCATTTTTTTTCTAAAACCGCCAATAGCATATTTAATCGTCGAAGATCGAATCCTGTAGAAGAGCGTTGAGGATTACCGTAAACGGATGGACTTACCAAGGATTGGGTCTCGATAAAAAAGGGACGTAATCCTTCGATGGTTACAGCGATAGCAATACCGTTAACATCTTCGGCATGTTGAGAGATGAGTATCTCCGACGGATTGTTTATTTCACGTAAGCCCTCTTGTCTCATTTCAAAAATGCCTAATTCGGAAACGGAGCCAAAACGATTTTTTACGGCTCTTACCAGTCGATGACCGTAATTGCGATCACCTTCAAATTGTAGAACTACATCAACGATGTGTTCCAGCACCTTAGGTCCAGCCAAGCTGCCGTCTTTGGTGATATGCCCAATCAAAAAAATAGGGGTGGAGCTAAGTTTGGCAAAGCGTTGCAGTTCGGAAGTGGTTTCTCTGATTTGTGATATGCTTCCCGCAGAGGATTCTATGACATTGGTTTGCAGGGTTTGAATAGAATCAATGATGATGAGTTGTGGATGCAGTGTTTCAATGTGTTGGAAAATGTTTTGGGTATTGGTTTCGTTTACAATATAGCAATTCTCGTTAGTTTGTTGTAAACGGTCGGCACGCATTTTTAATTGAATATCGCTTTCTTCTCCCGATACATATAAGACCGACATGGATGATTTTAAACTCAAAGCCAATTGTAATAATAAGGTAGATTTACCTATGCCCGGTTCTCCTCCCAGTAAAATAATAGAACCGGGAACGATGCCACCTCCTAATACGCGATTGATTTCTTCTATGCCGGCATTGATGCGATGTTGTGAACGGCTACTGTCGATTTCATTGATACGTACCGGTTGACTTTGAACAGCCGATAATGGTTTATTGCCGTTAGATGTACTTTGGATGACTTCTTCTACATAGGTGTTCCATTGTCCGCAGTTCCTGCATTTTCCCACCCATGTGGCTGATTGTGTTCCACAATTCTGACAATAATAGATTGTTTTTGCTTTTGCCATTGTCTTTATTTAAGTTAAAGATTTGATGTGCAAAAATAGATAAAAAACCGCTATGTATAAAAAAAGGAGTGATAATTAGTATCACTCCGAGATTATTAATTCATACAAATACAAAATGCTTTATTCTTTGTCCATTAAAGATTTGTCGAATAATGCTAAACAGTCTTTCATGTTTTTATAAGAATCGATTATAGATTGGAACAAATCTTCTTCTTCTTCTTGCTCTTTGATATACCATTGTAAGAATACTTGGGTGCCGTAATCTTTTTCTTTTACAGCCAATTCATAGAGTTTGTTGATACAAGCGGTAACATAAATTTCATGTTCCATAGCTTTTTCAAAAACTTCAAGTAAACTTTTATATTTATTCGATACTTCGGAAAGGGGAGCTAATTTAGCATGTCCGCCGCGATAATTAACATATTTTAATATTTTTTCGGCATGTTCTCTCTCTTCGTTGGTATGACGATACAAAAAGGCCGCCGCACCCGGATAAGCGTTTGCATCGCACCATGATGCCATGGCCAAATAAATACGTGAGGCATGCTCTTCTTCCATAATCTGCATATTCAATGCTTCTTCAATTTTTTTTGATATCATTTTCTTGTGTTTTTATGATTATTTAAATTTAATTATCAGTGAATGTATATACAAAACAAAAAGGCAAATGTTTTGTTTGAATTTAATGATAAAAAGCGGATATTTCTACTTAGTTATTTTTTATTCCGGGAAAAGATTCGACAAATCGAATCTTAATATCAGGAAATGAAGTTACAAATTGAATCTTGAAGTCGGGAAAACTTTCTACCATCTGCCATTCCCCGCAATCATCCGGAAAAATTGATACTATTTTAACATTTATATCCGGAAAACTTTCAACCACTTGCACTTTAATGTCAGGGAATGATTCCACAATTTTCACTTTTCCATGCAAGGGGATACCGTTATATGTACATTTTTCTTTGTTTAATCCTTTGTCGTCAATGGATTTACCCGATGTATTGATAAGAAAGAATATGGAAGATGCTAACAGTATCAGTAAAAAAGCTTTATGCCTCATCTTATTTGTTTATTGTTTTGTCGTTAGGAGTAAAGCGGTAACATAGGGTAGCGTAAAGATTAATGTCAAGACAGTTGAAATATTTCATTTGTTTTTGCAAACGACCGTATTTTGAACTTAATCCGGCAGAATAGGCATTATAGACAATAATATAAAAGTCTTTATAAACAGGAAATTCCATGCCGATGCATATTTTTGCTCCCACATATAATCCTTTAATGTCGCCATTGTTTGTTTCTTCCATCTCTGTTCTTTCATCGTCAATAAGTCTTATGCCTTTGGCTTTGGAAGAAACAATGTATTCCATACAAGGACCGCCGCTAAAAACAAAACGTATTGGATTGCCTACAACCAATTCGGGAAATACATATAATTGAATAATATTTAAATCATAACGGATGCCGCTGGGAATGGTGTCGCCGTTTCGTCGGTCTTCGTAATAAAAATAAGCCGATTGTCGTTTCCATTCACATTGTGCTCCTATACGCATGTTGTTTCTTTCAACAGCCACATCCTTTTTGTAGCTTATATTCACCAAATAAGAATCATAGGGGCGAAAGGTGGTGTAGTAAGTTGATTTTGGTAAACCACAATAATAGATGGATTGATTGTAACCTCCCCCAAGGCTGATGTGTGATTGAGCATTAACAGTGCTAACAATTATCAATTGACATAAAATGCCGGCAATTATTCTTCCCATAAATTTTCTTTAAGATTTAATTTGTGGGTAAAAAAACGAGCCAAGACAAACAAATAATCAGATAAGCGGTTGATGTATTGTAGAACAAGGCTTTCAACTTCACTTTGTTGTGATAGGTTAACGATTTTCCTTTCGGCTCTTCGGCAAACGCAACGGGCAATATGACATTGGGAGAGGATTGGATGGCCTCCGGGAATTAAAAATGCTTTGAATTCACCCAAAAGCGATTGCATGCTGTCGATTTCTTTTTCTAAGAAATCAACGTTTTGTGCACGCATATCGGGTAAAAATAAAGAACATGGTTTTTCGGGATCGATGGCTAAACGTGTTTGCACCACAAACAATACTTTTTGAATTTCAAAAAGGGTGGCTGCAATGCATTCGTCGTTCGACATATCGCGTAGCATTCCGATATGTGCATTGAGTTCGTCAACGGTACCGTAAGCTTCCACACGAGGATGGTTTTTGGGAACACGTGTGTTGTTGACTAATGATGTTGTTCCTTGGTCTCCTGTTTTAGTGTATATTTTCATGGTATTTATGGCAAATCGTCCGGTTTGGCAAAAGCCGGATTGGTTAAAAAATCAATGTCGGTTAAACTTAGTAAAAAGGCTTTGAGTTGTCGTTTTTCTTTGGGTGCGAGCAATGCGCCTCCGTCGGCAATTTTATGCATCAACGGATGAATATAGGGCGATGCATGCAGACCTTCGCTATAAAAATCAATGACTTCATCCAAGGTTTTAAAACGACCGTCATGCATATAGGGGGCAGTTACTTCAATGTTTCTTAAACTGGGAGCCCTGTAAACACCCCTGTCCATCGGATTACCCGTAACGGCGTAACGATCTCTCGAATCATTGAAAACGCTGTCTAATCCGTTGTTATAAAAGTCGTTAGTAGTCATTAGTAGGTTACCGTCGCTACCATGGCAATGAAAACAATCTGCCCCTTCTTCGGTAGTAAATAAAATAAAACCCTGAAGTTCGTCGGAGGTTAATTCTTCTTCACCACGTATGTAACGATCGAATTTTGAATTTCCCGATATTAAAGTGCGTATAAATTGAGCCAATGCTTTTTCAATTCTATTAATGGTTACTTCTTCGGTTCCGAAAGCTGCTTTAAACATGGGAGGATAGATACTGATATTTTGAATGGTTTTCACGGCACGTTCAATGCTGCTGTTCATTTCATGTTCGGCCAATATACCCATACTAACAATGTCTTCTATGTTTTGCCGGTTAGCTTGTGGATTTCCTTTGTAAATCATTCCATTCCAGAAATAACCTTTGTTGTTGAATACCAAATTACATAACGGCATCATGGCGTGAGGTGTAGGTTTTCCGTTTATACCATGAGTTTTACCGTTGATATAAATAGGATGGTTCACACCGCATTCAAAACCGTGAGCTTGTATATGACAAGTGGCACAACTCATTAAAGAATCTTTATTGTCCCCGTTATAACCGCGTAATCGTCCGTCGTAAAACAAATACCTACCCAATTTAACTTCTTCAACGGTCATGGGATTGTCGTCAGGGATATTTAATAAGGTAGGGAAGTACTTTGGGATTTTAATGGTATAAGGAGTAGCCTTAAATTCAGATTCGACAGGCTTAGGTTTATTACATGACCATATAATCATACCTATTAATAAAAGATAGGTGGTTTTATAATATACTCGGATAAAATGATACATGTAGCGTTTCATATTTAATATTGATTGTTATACTAACGAAAGGAAGAAATTTATATTATATGGGTAATTGAAAGAGCTTTATTTTTTTTTATCTTATAAGGTAATATTTAATGCAAAAAAACACCATTACTTTTTATGGTAATGGTGCGAAAAACTGTTTTTTGTTTGTACAATTGTCTGCCCTTTATGAGCATTTAGGCTGTAAAAAATGTTTTGTTTGTATAGCTGTTTAAAGTCGTATAAAATTTAATTGTACAAAAAGTGTTAAAATAATTATGTTGCTTTCATTAATATAAACAACACTATTGTTGAATTGCTGCATGAAAAAAAAATATATTTTATATAATACAGATTTACAGTTAATATTTTTATTTATAAATAAAATGTTTTAATGTTTTAATTTTTCGAAAGATATTTTCGTTGAAATAAGCATTACAATTGAAATAAAAGGCTGTGTTCTAATATAGACATTGTAAATTAGAACACAGCCTTAAATATATATCATTTTAAATGTATTAATAATAAAATGCGATGAAAAACATAGTTTCAAAGCCTTTATATTCCAGAAAATTCTTCATTGAAGGCCCCCCCTTGAACCAAGCTTGCTTGCGAAAAATGCTGCCTTGCTTGGAGTTCCAACGTAGTTACGTTCACGCTGAACGAGACTAGGTTCACGCGCAAACCAAGGCAGTATTTTTTTGAACCTAACTTGTTTCAAGGGGGTCTCTTCAGTGAAGAATTCATCAGTATTTATTTCATTATCAATAACACTTGTAAATTTTTTTTAA
>MWCE01000230.1 GCA_002069895.1 Bacteroidetes bacterium ADurb.Bin234
TTTATCATAATTCTTCAATCCTACATAAGCTTCGGCTTTTAGAAGTTCGGTGTTTGGAGTAAAAGGAAGTTTATTGTTTTCAATATAATGTATGGCTTTTTCATATTCATAAAATTTCATATAGATTGATAAGGAATCCTTATTTTGGGCAGCCAAAGTATGCAGAAAAAATCCCGATAAAACAATTGGTATGATTGCTTTATGAATTAATACTTTTTTAAGAAATGAATATAATTCATTCATGTTGATTTATGTATAGGTTCTTTCTTGTATTAAATATATGTTTAACACTTAATAAGTTTATCGAAAACCTTGGTTTTTTTAATATAAATTCTTCTTGCTAAAATGGGGCTGTCTTTATCCATTTCAATGAGTCCGAAATAATATAAGAAGCGATCAAAACTGCGAATGGAATAACAATTCTCGGCATCGCGAATTAAGTTATAACGATAATCACCCATATTTGACAATAGGAGCGGAAAGGCTTTAAAGTATTTAGCGGCATAAAAGAAGTTGATGCGTTTTTTATGTCCGTATTTACTCAATAGCAATAAAGTGAATCCGTAACCAAGCTGACCGATAAAATTATCGCCATAACCGTCGTAATAAGCCCATTTGAATCTTTCACCAAATGTTTTGAAAATCAGTTTCAATAACTTTTCTTTGTCTTCGATTAACTTTTCTCCTGATTTGGTTAAACTGAGTTTACCGTTGCGTTTTTTTGTCAGCGACATTAGTTCGGCTAATAATCTTATGAGATTCACAACGTTTGAATCGGTTTCTTTATATAGTTTATTAATACCGGTTTCGATCATCACGTCTTTCAGGAAGCCTTTGTAATATAAGTCGGCTACCATTTTAGTGGGTAAATATCCTTTGGCAGTCAATTTTATTTCTCCTGCTTTTTGAATGATGTCGGCAAAATAAAGTATTTGATTTAAAATAGGAATAGATGCGTAATCTTCATCGTTGAGCTTTCTTAACTGCACCGGACTTCCTTTTTCAAAGGTGTTATACAAGAGATTATCCATTTCGATAGGACTTAGGCCTTCAAAATCGGCTGTTGCCATGTGATTGATTTTGTTAATGTGTTTTTCGATATTTTCTTCCATTTGATTTAGATTTTAAGTTTGAAATATTTTCGATACAAAAATACATGAAAATATTGTATTATTATTATAATTAAAAAAAAGGGGTTAAATCTTTTTTTGAGGTGTTATTATTTTTTGTTTAAACAAGAGATATCCTTCCGTTAAAAATGGGACCTTAGCCTTTGTTCAGCGGAGCATGCACGATTTTAATCCATTGCTGCATCTAATAGTTGTTTTATAGGCTGTTTCTAATTGATTTTTGTTTTAGCACCCTAACAAGAAAATACATCTCTAATTTAGTAACTAGAAAAAAATAATTTTGTAGCTAGAAAAATTTTATTTTGTAAGGCGGAAATCCTTGAAAACTAAAAAAGTAGTTTTACAGTGCTTTATGCAAAAGAACGGAAAGGCTCAAATTCGTAAGATTCGTAATTGTTTTTTCTCCGCTTCCTTTTAAAACATAATCTTTTTTAAATGCCTTTATTCCTTCCCTTTTTCTTAAAAGTAATAAAAAAAACGGGTGCTTTGTTATTCACCTGTTTTAGTTTAATTTTATTTCCGATTACCTTCATTATCCACAAGGCAAATTTGGAAGGAACAGAAAACATTAAAGGGGAATCTCCCTTTGCAGATACAAATCTTATAGCACCTCAAAAAAAGATTTAAAAAAAAAGGATTTTAAAATATTAACGTAAAGCGCACAATAACAAAACAATGAAGGTATTTGTTGATGGGTTTATTTGCGTAAATGTCATTCAATATTTATGTTTTTTTTTATATTTATTAAAAAAAACAGGGAAACGTATATAAAAAATTGTATCTTTGCATTGTAAATGTAAAAAATCAAAAGCCGGTTTAAAAGATTATGGCAATCCTAAGTGTTTGCTTTCTATATAAATAATTTTTATAATTGGAAATAAGAGAAGATATTTATGATAAAAAGAATTCAAGCGACATACTTGAAATATAGCGTATCGAAAGGGTGCGAATTAACTTAGAATTATAAACTAATAATAATCAATAAAAAAAAGGAGATTAACCATGATTAAGACAAAAATTTATAATTATTATAACAAACCTACGGATGCAGAAAGAGAAACGATTGTTGGTTTTTTATTTGAACATTTAGATCAATTTGGAGATGCCAAAGAAGATATCGAAAAGGCTGTTCAATATGCTTTAAGGCAGTCCAACTCTTTTGGTGGATTTGTGTTGCAGGCCCTTGAAAAAGAGGAAACAATATCTGCCGTTGTTGTAAATCAAACGGGAATGAAAGGTTATATTCCGGAAAATATATTGGTTTATATTGCTACGCATAAAGACATGAGAGGGAAAGGAATAGGGAAGCAAATGATGTTAAAAGCCATTGAAATTGCCGATGGTAACCTTGCTTTGCATGTTGAACCGGATAATCCGGCACGTTTTCTTTATGAAAAAATAGGATTTACAAATAAATATCTTGAAATGAGATATATAAAACCATAAACTATGGCATACATAACATTAGACATACGTAAGCTGAAAGCTAATTTCGAATATTTAGACAAATTATTTAAGAAAAAAAACATACAATGGTCGGTAGTATCAAAGTTGTTATGCGGGAATAAAGATTATTTAAAAGCATTGTTGTCGTTTAACATAAAACAAGTTTGCGATTCAAGAATATCCAATTTAAGGATGATAAAAGAATTGAATTCCAAAGTGGAAACCATATATATTAAACCACCGGCTAAGCATTATTTGAAAAGTTTGGTTCAATATGCCGATATCAGTGTGAATACAGAAAAAAAGACCATTCAATTGTTAAATGAAGAAGCCAAACGACAGGAGAAAATTCATAAAATCTTTATTATGATCGAAATGGGAGAATTGCGCGAGGGAATAATGAGAGATAGCTTGATAGATTTTTATTATGAAGTATTTAATTTGCCTAATGTCGAAGTGGTTGGAATAGGAACAAACCTGAGTTGTTTGTATGGTGTTTTACCCAATCATGATAAATTAATTCAAC
>MWCE01000231.1 GCA_002069895.1 Bacteroidetes bacterium ADurb.Bin234
GTTAATAAGGAACCGTTAATCAAGGGTTGACCGAATTTATTACCGAAATCGCTCGCCCCATTCGAAGCTTTTATCAATATTTGTTCGGGCGATTGATACAACCACCGACGCGGAATGATGGGTTGTTCCCATGTTCGTCCGCCATTCAAACGAGGATAAGATGTCATATAAACAGCCGTTCCGGCCATGGGAATACTGCCTATCCCTCCGGCAATACGGTCGCGTATTTCTCCTCCCGAACCCGTGGCAGCTCCGTTAAAAGGTTCAACAGTCGTAGGGAAATTATGTGTTTCGGCCTTGATGGAGATAACAGTATCGATTGCTTTTTCCATAAAATCATCCGGACGGTCTTGGTTTTTTGGAGCAAACTCAAAGCTTCGCGGTCCTTCGATAAATGCTACATTGTCTTTATAGGCAGAAACCAAAAAGTTGGGATGTGTTTTGGCTGTCTTTTTAATAAGTCCGAATAATGATAAAGGCTTTTCTTGTCCGTCGATAATATAAGTGCCGTTGAATATCTTATGCCTGCAATGTTCGGAATTCACTTGCGAAAAACCGAATATTTCCGAATCACTTAATTTGCGGTTTAAGCGTTGCGAAAGCATCTCCAAATAAACAATTTCTTCTTCACTCAAAGCCAATCCCTCTTCTTTTGAATAGTTGCGTAAATTATCGATATATTTCACCGGTTCGGGCATGATATCCAAAGTGAAAACCAATTGATTGGGATTGATATAAATATGTTGTAACATCGAATCGTAGATAGTTTGTGCATACGCCACATTATCCACATCGTGATAAGGAGAAAATACTCTAGTTAATTCCTCTATGCGACGAATGCTTTTTAATCCCATATTTTGCGTTATTTCAACCGCATTCGTACTCCAAGGAGTAATCATTTCACGACGCGGACCGATATAAACACCTTCTATTTCATTCTGTTTTAAATGCTCTGCACCCGAAAATAACCATTTGAGTTTCAACTTCTCTTCTGCGTTGAAAGCCTGTTGTGTTTCGAGAACATACACCTTTTTATTTTTCTGAAAAAATACAATCATTTGATTTACAATCTTAAAGTGAAAAGATTTTGTTTGCACAAAAATACATAAAAAAAACAAGCGAAGATATGATTCGCTTGTTTAAAAAAGAATGCTAAACACCAGTAAAAACCATGAAACATTTAATACAACTAATTCATGCTTTATTATTTATATTGAAATATCATTTAAATCCATAAAATGGTCATAATCAAACAAGGAGCTAATGGAATTGGAACTGATAACACCGTCGATCACCTTGGCGAAAAGTTTATCGGTCGAAAGAACGGTAATCAAATCCGACGATTTTTTCAAAGGAATAGTATCGGTAGTAATCAATTCTTCCAAAGCCGACGATTCAAGATTCTCATACGCATTACCCGACAAAACAGGATGCACACACATTGCTCTTACACTTTTAGCTCCCAATGCTTTAATAGCATTACTTGCTTTGCAAATCGTACCTGCCGTGTCGATGATATCATCCACAATCACTACATTCTTATCTTTCACATCACCAATAATTTGTAAGGTTCCGATTTCATTCGGACGGGGACGTTGCTTAAATCCTATGGCCAGATCGGCACCCAGGTATTTGGCATAAGTAGCCGCCCTGCGCGTTCCACCCGTATCGGGCGACGCCAAACAAAGATTATCGAAATTCCTTTGTTTTAGATAAGGTAAAAACAAACGCGAAGCATACACATTATCAACCGGCACATCGAAAAAACCTTGAATTTGATCCGCATGTAAGTCCATGGTAATGATACGATCCGCACCGGCAACAGTCAGCAAGTTGGCTATCAGTTTAGCCCCTATCGAAACACGCGGTTTATCTTTTCTGTCCTGACGCGCAATGCCGAAATAAGGTATTACGGCAATAATCCTATGCGCCGATGCACGACGTGCTGCATCAATTAAATACAACAATTCCAACAAGTTCTCGGCCGGTGGAAAGGTGGATTGAATAATAAAAACTTCACTACCCCTTAAATTTTCACAAAAAGCCGGTTGAAATTCACCATCACTAAACACACACACTTCCACATTCACCAACGCTTGATTATAGGCTTTGGCAATTTTCTCGGCAAGAATCTTGCTCGCTCGTCCCGATGCAATTTTTACTTTCAATGACATTATTTCTTCCTTTTTAATTTGCGTCAAAAATAGACAAAACTTTGTTGTTCTATTTCACTTTTTTCTATTTTTTTTTAACAGTTTCAACACCACAAGACATTAAACCTAACAAATTAACAATCTATACAATAGGACATATTCAAAGACAAAATCACCCCAAATATTAACATGTAGAAACGTTGCATGCAAGGTCTCACACAACGTCTAAATGCGCATCCCTCCACAATGTTTCTAAACCCACAGAGAAGGTCTATTTTTAATTTTTAATTTTCCCTACAATACACACCCCAACCCACAAAGGATTTTTTAATTTTTAATTTTTAATTTTTAATTGAATTAGGGCGTGCCCCCTTCGGGGTCGGGCTTTTCGCTACAAATCCTCGTTCGCTCATACGTAAAGGAACATCTTTCCACTACATGTAGAGACATGACATGTTGGTGTCCCTACAATTAACAAACCCCGCTCACTGTGGGTTTTCCGCTTCAATCCCTCACGCAAGCCCTTCACCATCAGCATTACAAACCATCACCCAAATGTTTCATGGTAACATAACGGTTTTGTTGGTATACCTACGGCATGCCGGTTTTACCCTTACACCATTCTTCTACCGAGCTTAACATTTCTAACGGAATGCCATTTTGCAACACCAACCAAAACCCTGTAGGGCGGAATATTTGTAACAAACAATGTAATAATATGTTAACTAGTAGAGACGTTGCATGCAACGTCTCTACATTGTAACAAAATAACCAGAACCCCGTAGGGGTGACATTTTTGTAGAAAAGAAATACTTCAATCAATCAGAACCCCGTAGGGGTGACATTTTTGTAGAAAAGAAATACATCAATCAACCAGAACCCCGTAGGGGTGACATTTTTGTTTAAATTATTTTTCTATTTTAGGGATTCCTAATTGTTTGCATATTTTCATTACAGTAGTTTCCTCAATATCGGAATGGCGAGGAATGGCTGACCATAAACCTGAATGTTTGTTTTTATAAATTGAATGATTGGCTCCTTCACGAGCAAGAACACAATCACACTCTTTTAAATACTTTAATAAAATCTTTCGTTTCACTTTGCAACAACAATTTTCCGGCGAATATAT
Source organism: Bacteroidetes bacterium ADurb.Bin234 (assembly GCA_002069895.1). GTDB lineage: Bacteria > Bacteroidota > Bacteroidia > Bacteroidales > WCHB1-69 > UBA5266. The sequence goes on from MWCE01000231.1 coordinate 3,283, forward strand.
TTTAATCCTTTATGTTGCTTGATGGTTTCTTCTTTGTTATATTCAAGACATAAATTAATAGCATCAATTAAATTTTCTTTTACCTCTTTCAAGGTTTTACCTTGCGTAATAGCTTGAGGTATTTGTTCGCATTGTGCTACATACATACCAGATTCCGTTTTTTCAATAATAGCTGTGTATTCCATAATTATCTTTATTCTAAATTAAAACCATTGATAGTATTCCTTATTAAGGATTATTTTTCTTTGCAAAGGTATACAAAAAACTTACAATCATTATATATTTATTTGTTTTGCTTTAATCAATTTTTTAGGAATGGTATCTTTATAACAGGCGGCATACCTACAGCATGCCGTTTATGCGTTTTCCCCTTGCCTTCTACCGAGCTTAACATTTCTAACGGAATGCAATTGATTCATATATGTTTAATGCATTTATTAAAAAAAAATATGTAAAGGCGACATCTTTGTAAAAAAAATATTATATATTTGTGCCGTTACAAAAAGCATCAAAAACACCACCACGCTGCCCTTGAACGGCCTGTTTTTCGAATCAAACAAAACATAAAAACAAAAAAAGATGCCAAAAACATAAAAACGAAGCTAAAAACATTACTTAAATAAAATAATAATGATGAATAAAAAAACATGTAAATTAATCAAAAAAAAGACATTTATCAATCCTGAAAACAATCCAATTTTAAAAAGTAAAATCAGTTTAAAACCATTTAAAAATCAATAACTATGGCCGTAAAATTTAAACCCGTATTAATAACGGAACCCGGTGTAAAGGGTGGTGGAAAAAGAAGATATTTTGCCAAAGTAATCGCTTCGAAAGTTATAACACTCGAAAAAATTTCTAAATTTATCGGTATGACAGGTACTTTTGCTGAATGCGAAGTCAATGCTTTTTTAGCTGCAATAGTAGATGCAATTTTACATTATCTTATCGATGGTAATATTATTCGTTTAGGTGAATTAGGCAGCTTACGTTTAAAACTACGCAGCGAAGGACGTGATAACAAAAATGATGTTGATGTGTCATGTATAAAGGATGTCTGCATTGTTTTCACCCCAGGCAAAAGGTTAAAAGAAATGCTAAAAAAAATAGAGTATAAAAAAATCCAGGAAAGAAAGAAAAAAACAAATAATTAGTAGCATATTCAAAAGAAGTTGAATATTAGCACATTTCAATTATTTCTTCATACTTCCTTTGATTGAAAATACAACTAAAATGCTTACAAAAGCAATCAAAAGTGTTTGCTTATTGACGCTGCTTTGCCTCAATTAATTTACAGCGCTGTAAATTTTTGAGACAGGCTTCTCTCAAAAATCTACAGCCCTGTAAACGATTTGAATCAAGGCTGTTTCAAATTCTCACTTATTTCCTTTCCGTAACAAACACTTTTGTTGTATTATGAGCGAAATTTCTTTATAAATTCTTTGTTTCTTTCGTTATAAAACAGCTAAAAGCTTGAAACTGTCATGATGAAGAAGTAAAGAATCATGTAAATAAAAATGACGTTACACCGAAAACGATGCAACGCCATTCTTTATAAACAACTTAAATTCTTACTCTTTAGTTTCGGTTTTTTCTTCTTCAACCGTTTCGTTTTCTTTAGCTTCGTTTATGGGAGCTTCGGTAGTTTCGGCTGTTTCGGTTTCAACAACAGCAGGTGTTTCGGTAGCTTTAACTTCAGTGCTATCTGATTTTTTGCCTCTACCCCTACGAGTTGTTTTAACTTTGGCTTTTTTAGCTCCTTTAGCTTGCGTATAATTATCATTATAATCCACTAATTCGATCATACACATTTCAGCACCATCGCCGCTACGAAAACCGGTTCTAAGAATGCGGGTGTAACCTCCCGGACGATCGGCAATTTTCTGTGATATTTCCCTGAAGAGTTCAGTAACTGAATCTTTATCTTGCAGATAACTGAAAACCATACGTCGTGAGTGGGTTGAATCGTTTTTTGCCTTCGTTAGCAAAGGTTCTATATATTTTTTCAATGCTTTCGCTTTAGCAACCGTTGTGGTGATTCTTTTGTGTTTTATCAATGATGCGGCCATATTTGAAAGCATGGCATGTCGGTGTGCCGATTGTCGACCTAAATGATTTACTTTTCTTCCGTGTCTCATATCTCTTCCTATTAATCTTTTTCTAAATCTAATTTATATTTTGCAACGTTCATGCCGAATTCCAGACCTCTCGATTTGACTAATTCTTCCAATTCGGTTAATGATTTGCGACCGAAATTTCTGAGTTTCAACAAATCGTTTTTATGAATGGCAACCAAATCGCCCATGGTTTCAATATCGGCCGATTTCAAACAATTCAATGCTCTTACGGATAAATCCATATCGATAAGTTTTTGTTTGAGCAGTTGACGTATTCTAAGCGATGTTTCATCGAATTCTTCACTTAATGAAATTTCGTCGACATTCATGGTGATTCTTTCTTCAGAGAAGAGGATAAAATGATGAATCAACACTTTGGCTGCTTTTTTTAAGGCTTCTTTGGGATGAACGGAACCGTCGGTAGTGATTTCGAAAATCAATTTTTCGAAGTCGGTTTTTTGTTCTACACGATAGTTTTCAACTCTGTACATAACATTTTTTAAAGGTGTATGGATAGAATCCAATGCGATAACGCCTATTTCGTCGTGCATACGTCTGTTATCTTCTACCGACACATAACCGCGGCCTTTATCAATGGTGATTTCCATATCCAATTTCACACCGGGTTCCATGGAACAGATGTGAAGGTCTTCGTTGAGTACTTGAAAACTACTTAAATATTTGTTAATATCGCCGGCTTTAAATTCGTCTTGTCCTACAATAGTAAATCGAACCTTTTCGTTGGTTTGATCTTCGATTTTACTTTTCAAACGAATTTGTTTCATATTGAGTACCATGTCGGTAACATCTTCAAGCACGCCTGGAATAGTTGAAAATTCATGCAAAACGCCTTCAATTTTCATGGAAGTGATGGCAAAGCCTTCTAATGAAGATAAAAGCACACGGCGAAGGGCATTTCCTATCGTAACTCCATAACCGGGTTCTAAGGGTCGAAATTCAAAGACTCCAAAGGAATCGGAGGATTCCAACATAATTACTTTATCCGGTTTTTGAAAAGGTATTGTAACCATTTTTATATTATTTTATTTATTATAATTAACTTAACTACTATTTAGAATATAATTCTATAATCAATTGTTCTTGGATGTTTTCAGGAATCATATCGCGTGAAGGGATCATCATCAATTTACCCGACATGCTGTTAGCATCCCATTCCAACCAAGGATATCGGCCGGCGCTGTGTCGGCTCAAAGATTCAAATATTGCTTCCGATGCTTTGGAACGTTCTCTTACGCCCACAATATCACCTTCTCTTAATGTAAAAGAAGGAATATTCACCACGCGTCCATTCACCACAATGTGTTTGTGTGATACCAACTGACGGGCGGCTGCTCTGGTGGGAGCTATTCCCAAACGATATACTACATTATCCAAACGCGATTCAATTAATTGCAGTAATATTTCACCGGTAATACCCTTTTTGGAGGATGCTCTGCGGTAAATATTTTTGAATTGTCGTTCCAAGATACCGTAAGTATATTTGGCTTTTTGTTTTTCTTGCAATTGTAAACCATACTCCGACACTTTTGCGGATCCTCTTTTTTTGTTCACGCCATGTTGTCCGGGAGGATAATTTTTCTTTTCCAAATATTTATCAGGACCGTATATAGGCTCTTTAAATTTTCTTGCTATTTTAGATTTTGGACCAATATATCTTGCCATACTTTTTTTCTCTTTTTAAATATTAATGATTAAACTCTTCTTCTTTTAGGAGGTCTGCATCCATTATGTGGTAATGGTGTTACGTCAACTATTTCAGTAACTTCAATACCGGTGGCATTAATGGTTCTGATGGCCGATTCTCTTCCACCTCCGGGTCCTTTTACAAATACTTTCACTTTTCTCAGTCCCAAATCAAAAGCCACTTTAGCGGCATCTTGAGCGGCCATTTGAGCGGCATAGGGCGTATTCTTTTTGGAGCCCCTGAAGCCCATTTTACCTGCCGAAGACCACGATATGGCTTGACCGAAATTATTTGTCAAAGTAACAATAACATTATTAAACGATGCTTGGATAAATGCTTTCCCAAGTGCATCTACTTTTACGACTCTTTTTCTCGTAACTTTTGTTGATTTTGCCATAAACAGATTATTATTCTCTTAACGTTAATTTACTTGATTATTTTGTTGCTTTTTTCTTATTGGCAACAATTTTTTTCCTTCCTTTCCTTGTCCGGGCATTATTTTTTGTTGATTGTCCTCTGACAGGTAATCCGATACGATGTCGTATGCCCCGATAGCAACCAATGTCCATCAATCGTTTGATGTTCATTTGTACTTCCGAGCGTAATGCTCCTTCGATTTTAAGTTCACCAATAATGGTACGAATAGCATTCAAATCGTTATCATCCCAATCTTGCACTTTTTTATCCCACGACACTTCGGCTTGGGTTAATATTTTCTGTGCAGTCGATCTACCGATTCCGTAGATGTAAGTTAATCCGATTTCTCCTCTTTTATTATTTGGTAAATCAATACCAGCAATTCTTGCCATATACTTTTATTTTGTTATCTATCTGAATTATTATTTTTATCCTTGACGTTGTTTGAATTTAGGATTTTTTTTGTTAATTACATAAACAACCCCTTTTCGACGTACTATTTTGCAGTCGTCTGATCTTTTCTTTACTGATGTCCTGACTTTCATGTTTATTCTTATTAATTTTTATACCTAAATATGATTCTTGCTTTTGATAAGTCATAAATAGACATTTCCATTTTTACCTTATCGCCGGGTAATATTTTGATATAGTGCATTCTCATTTTTCCGGAAATATGAGCTATTACCTTATGTCCGTTTTCCAGTTCAACGCGAAACATCGCATTGCCTAATGATTCGATGACTATACCATCTTGTTCTATTGATGACTGTTTTGCCATTAATGATTACTTTTATTTAATACTTCTTCTATATATTCATAAGTTGATAAAACTTCGCTTCCGTTTTCTCTGATGGCCACCATATGTTCATAATGTGCTGAAGGCATGCCATCGTAGGTGCGGGTTGTCCATCCATCGCGATCTATGCGAATGTGTTTTGTACCTAAATTTATCATGGGTTCTATACAAAAAACCATGCCTTTTTTTAGTTTAGGTCCATTTCTCTTTTGTCCGTAATTCGGGATATCGGGTTTTTCGTGTAAATGTTTTCCCACTCCGTGTCCGATGAGTTCCCTTACCACCGAATAGCCGAAACTTTCAACATAAGATTGGATGGCATAACTGATATCCCCCACCCTGTTTCCTTCTTTGGCTTGCTCTATACCAAGATACAATGACTCTTTGGTGCGTTTGCATAAATTTCGAATTTCATCCGTAGCTTTTCCCACTTCAAACGTATAGGCATAATCGGCGTGAAAACCATTCTTTTTTGCACCGCAATCCACTGCCACGATATCACCTGTTTGCAGTTCGTAGTTATTGGGTATACCATGCACTATCACGTCGTTGACCGAAATACATAAAGTGGCGGGGAATCCGTTATAGCCTTTAAATGACGGAACAGCACCATTGTCGCGAATAAATTCTTCTGCTACTGTATCTAACACTTTACACATAACACCGGGCTTAATCAGTTTTGCTACCTCAGCCAAGGTTTTACCAACTATCAAAGAACTTTGTTTTATAATATCTATTTCCTTTTCGGTTTTAAAGTGTATCATGCTCAACATTTCATGCTTTCACTTCTAAATAGGAAGTGTACTGCGTCCTTTTATTCTACCCGATTTTGTCAAGCCGTCATAGTGTCGCATCAACAAATGGCTTTCGATTTGTTGAAGTGTATCCAAAACAACACCTACCATAATTAAAAGTGATGTACCTCCAAAAAATTGTGCAAATTGAGAGTTGATTCCAAACAATTTGGCAAAAGCAGGCATAATAGCGATGAATGCCAAAAAGATGGAACCCGGCAGAGTTACTTTTGAAATAACGTTATCAATAAATTCCACTGTTTTCTTTCCCGGTTTTATGCCCGGAATAAATCCGCCGTTTTTCTTCATGTCGTCGGCAATTTGATTCGGATTAAAAGTGATGGCGGTATAGAAATAAGTAAACAGTATGATTAATATGCCGAACACAAAATTATACCAAAAACCGGTACTGTCGGTTAATGCTGCGGCCAAAGCTCCCATCGATTCATTGTTGGAAGCGAATCCCATCAATGTTAAAGGTAAAAACATGATAGCCTGAGCAAAAATTATCGGCATAACACCAGCGGCATTAACTTTTATGGGTAAGTATTGACGTTGACCACCGTATTGTTTGTTTCCGACAATACGTTTGGCATATTGAACGGGAACTTTACGTGTACCTTGAACCAATAGTATAGATATCAAGATAACAGACATTAATAATAATACTTCTATTAAGAAGGTAATAAGTCCGCCATTACCACTTTCCGCCACTTTTGAAACAAATTCGGCTGACAAGGCAAAGGGTAATCGGGCAATAATACCTATCATAATTAATAATGAAATACCGTTGCCTATACCTTTATCGGTAATTCTTTCACCCAACCACATAATAAACAATGTGCTTGAAACAAGGACGATAAGTGAAACAAAGGTAAATGACCATGGGAGCGTCCCACTCACGATAGGATCGCCTGAAATGGTGTGAAACACACCTGAAGAAGTTCCTACCTGAGCCACTAAATTCGATAAATAAGCCGGAGCTTGAAGTGCGGTAACAGCAATGGTCAGAAAACGTGTAAGTTGATTTATTTTTTTACGTCCGCTTTCACCTTCTTTTTGAAGACGTTGGAAATAGGGCACAACTAAAGTCATTAATTGTATCACAATCGAAGCTGAAATGTAGGGCATGATTCCCAATGCAAAAATCGATGCATTTGAAAAAGCACCTCCCGAAAACATGTCTAATAATCCCAGCAAGCCTTCGCGTGAACTCGAAGTAAAGGATGTTTGAGAAAGGGCTTGAACATCTACACCGGGTAATGCGATATAAGAGCCTACTCTGTATATCAAAATAATACCTAAGGTATAGAGGATTCTATTTCTTAATTCTTCTATATGATAAATGTTTTTAATTGTGGCTATAAATTTCTTCATATTTATAATGTTATTGCTGTTCCACCATTTGCTTCAATTAATTGTTTTGCTTTTTCGGAAAAAGCGTGCGCTTTCACTTCCAATTTAGCAGATAAAGTGCCGTTTGCTAATATTTTCACTAAATCTTTCTTCGATGCCAAACCGTTGGCTTTGAGTACGTCCAAATCGATTGATGTCAATCCTTTTTTATCGAACAGATATTGTAGTGTCGACAGATTGATGGCATTGTATTCGATGCGACTAATATTTTTAAATCCTGATTTTGGAACCCTTCTATAAAGGGGCATTTGTCCACCTTCGAATCCTGCTTTTCTGGAATAGCCCGAACGGGATTGTGCACCTTTATGTCCTTTTGTTGAAGTGCCTCCTTTACCGGAGCCTTGTCCTCTACCAATACGTTTTGACTTTTTAGTCGATCCTTCTGTGGGTTTTAAATTATGTAAATTCATATCTTTAAGTCCTAATCTTTCAGTGTTAATATCTAAATTTCTTCAACTTTTAATAAATGTTTAACCGTATCGATCATACCTAAAATTTGAGGTGTTGCCTCCACTTCAATCGGGCGGTTAAGTTTTTTAATACCAAGAGCCGTAATGGTTCTTTTTTGTACTTGCGGTCGATCTATCTGACTTCTTATTTGTGTTATTCTTAATTTTTTCATATCTATTGCATTATTATCCGTTAAACACTTTCGTTAATTCAACACCCCTTAATTGTGCAACGGTATAAGGATCTTTCATTTTCGATAAAGCATCAATGGTAGCTTTAACCACACTGTGTGGATTTGAAGAACCTTTTGATTTTGCCAACACATTTTTCACGCCCACACTTTCTAAAACAGCACGCATAGCACCGCCGGCGATAACACCGGTACCGGGAGTTGCCGGTTTTATTAAAACCAAGGCACCGCTATATTTACCCTCTTGTGCATGAGGAACCGTATCTTTAAGGATAGGAACTTTGATTAAATGTTTTTTAGCATCTTCAATACCTTTTTGAATAGCAACATTCACTTCCTTTGCTTTACCTAATCCATAGCCTACTATGCCGTTTTCGTTGCCGATAACAACAATAGCAGAGAAACTAAATGTTCTTCCCCCTTTAGTTACTTTAGTTACACGCTGTACACTGACCAGCTTGTCTTTAAATTCAATTTCGCTTGTTTTGACTCTTTTAATTGTTGACATATCTCTCATTTAGAATATTAAACCTTCTTCTCTTACTGCTTCGGCTAATGATTTCACTCTTCCGTGGTATAGGTAACCGTTTCGGTCGAATACCACGCTTGTAATACCGGCTTCTTTAGCTTTTGTTGCTAATTCTTTACCTACTAATTTAGCTTTTTCAATTTTAGTAATTTTTTGATTTTCGATAGTCTCAAGCATTGATGATGCCGATACAAGGGTTGTTCCCGTTACATCATTAATGATTTGTGCATATATCTCTTTATTACTTCTAAAAACAGATAATCTGGGACGTTGTTCCGTTCCTTTAATGGTTTTTCTGATTCTGTTTTTAATCCGAAGTCTTCTATAACTTTTTCGATTTTTCGTTCCCATTATGCTCCGATTTTTATCTATTTAATTATAATCTTATTTCTTTTCTGCCGATTTACCTGCTTTACGTCTTACTTCTTCTCCTTCAAAACGTATACCTTTTCCTTTATAAGGTTCGGGTTTACGATAAGAGCGTATTTTAGCTGCAACCTGACCTAATAGCTGTTTGTCGCAAGATGTTAATTTAATAAGTGGATTTTTCCCTTTTTCTGTTATTGTTTCCACTTTTATTTCTTTAGGTAGCTCAAAAATAATATTATGTGAATAACCTAATGATAATGTTAATAATTGGTCGGTAGCTTGGGCTTTATATCCTGTTCCCACCAATTCTTGTATAGTAGTAAAACCTTCCGAAACACCTTTAACCATATTGGCTAATAAGGAACGATAAAGACCATGCATGGCTTTGTGTCGTTTTTGTTCGGTTTGACGTTTTAGGTTCAGAACATTATCATTTATTTCAAAGCTAATACATGTATCAACCCATTGTTTTAATTCACCTTTAGGACCTTTAACGGTAACTTCATTGGTTTTGTCGTCAACATTTATCGACACTCCAGCGGGTATTGTTATTGGTAATTTTCCGATTCTTGACATTTCTTTTCCTCCTGTTTTAACTGATATAACAAATAACTTCACCACCTACTTGTAAGCTACGAGCTTCTTTATCGGTAAGCAATCCTCTGGATGTTGAAATAACAGCTATTCCCATTCCGTTCAACACGCGGGGAAGTTCATCGGCTTTAACATATTTTCTTAATCCGGGTTTACTTATTCGTTGCAATTCGCTAATAGCACTTTGTTTTGATATGGGATGATATTTCAAAGCAATCTTTATGGTATTGATTTTTTTGTCATCTTCAAATTTATAATTCAAAATATAGCCCTTATCGAAAAGTATTTTTGTGATTTCTTTTTTAATACTAGATGAGGGTATTTCAACCACTTTATGTTTTGCCATCACGGCATTTCTGATTCTTGTTAAATAATCTGCTATCGGATCCGTATTCATAATTATATATATCCTTATTAATGTATTACCAACTTGCTTTTTTAATTCCGGGTATTAACCCTTTGGAAGCCATTTCTCTGAAATTAATTCTCGAAATACCGAAAGTTCTCATATATCCTTTTGGTCTTCCTGTTAATTTACAACGATTGTGTAAACGAATAGGATTTGAATTCGGAGGTAATTTTTGTAAACCGATTTGAGCTGCTTTCACGGCTTCATAATCATTACTTGTACGAATTATCTCTTTATAAGCCTCTCGTTTTTCTTTATATTTTGCAATTAACTTTGCTCTTTTAACTTCTTTAGCTTTGATTGATTCTTTTGCCATATTATTTCTTTTGATTTTTAAATGGTAATCCGAATTCTTTTAACAGGAGCAGACATTCTTGGTCGTTACGTGCTGTAGTAACGATGGTAATGTCCATTCCGTTGATTTTATTAACTTTATCGATGTCAATTTCGGGGAAAATGATTTGTTCACTAATTCCCAAAGAATAATTCCCTTTTCCGTCGAAACTTTTATCATCGATTCCTCTAAAATCGCGTATACGAGGGATGGAAACGGAAATTAACCGATCAAGGAATTCATACATCTTATTTCCTCTTAAAGTTACTCTAACGCCTACGGGATTTCCTTTTCTTAATTTAAAATTTGAAATGTCTTTACGCGATTTGGTAGCTACAGCTTTTTGACCGGTAATGGTAGTCATTTCATTGATTCCGATTTCAATTAATTTCTTATCGGCTGTAGCGGCACCTATTCCTTGGTTCAAACAAATCTTCGTTATTCTCGGTACTCTCATCACCGATTTACATCCCAGTTGTTTTTGCATTTCAGGGACGATTTCTTTAAAATATTTTTCTCTTAATCTTGGTACGTAACTCATTACTTAATCTCCTCCCCTGATTTTTTAGAATATCTAACTAAATTATTCTTTTCATTGCGTTGACGACCTATACGGGTTGCTACACCTTTAGCATCGACAAGCATTAAATTGGATATATGTACAGAAGCTTCTTTTTTAATAATACCGCCTTGGGGGTGTTTTGCGTTTGGTTTGGTATGTTTCGACACCAAATTAACACCTTCAACGAAAGCTCTATACTTGCTTACTTCCACTTTCAAGACTTTACCGGTACGACCTTTATCATCGCCCGACAAGACTTTTACCGTATCACCTTTTTTAATATGTATTTTCATTCTAAGTGTTTTTTACCTGTAAATTTATAAAACTTCGGGAGCTAACGACACGATTTTCATAAATTGTTTATCTCTTAATTCACGAGCAACCGGTCCGAAAATACGTGTTCCTCTTAATTCCTCCGTAGCTGTTAGTAATACAACCGCATTGTCATCAAAACGAATATAAGAACCGTCGTTTCTACGAACTTCTTTTTTTGTTCTAACAATAATCGCTTTGGTAACCGTACCTTTTTTTATGCCTCCAGAAGGGATAGCATCTTTAACTGTTACGATTATTTTATCTCCTATACGGGCATAACGTTTTTTTGTTCCACCTAAAACGCGAATACATAAAACTTCTTTTGCTCCGCTGTTATCTGCTACCGATAGTCTTGATTCTTGCTGTATCATATTATTTCGCTCTTTCTATTATTTCTACTAATCTCCAGCATTTATTTTTACTTAATGGTCTGGTTTCCATTATACGTACAGTATCGCCTATGCCACAATCTTGATTTTCGTCGTGTGCCATAAAACGGGAAGATTTTTTCAGGAATTTTCCGTATATAGGGTGTTTAAATTTCCGTTCCACTTCCACAACAATTGACTTAGTCATTTTATTGCTAACAACAATACCTTCTTTTATTTTTCTAAAATTTCTTTCCATCATCAATTATTTTTGAGATTTCTTTTCTGCCAGTTCACGACTACTAATTTCGGTTTTTAATCGTGCAATTGTTTTACGATATTCTTTAATTCTATTGGGATTTTCAATAGGAGAAATGGCATGATGCAATTTTAATTTGTGCAATTGCATTTCTTCCGTTTCCAATCTTTCATATAATTCCTTGGTAGAAAGCTCCGTTATTACTGCCTGTTTCATAATATTTTAAATTTCTTCTGAGTAATCTCTTCTTATAACAAATTCGGTTAATATAGGTAGTTTTTGCGCACCCAAACGCATGGCTTCTTTTGCTACGTTCAAAGGAACACCGTCGGATTCGAACAATATTCTTCCCGGCGATACCCTTGCAACAAAATATTCGGGTGATCCTTTACCTTTACCCATACGTACTTCAGCCGGTTTTTTGGTTACGGGTTTATCGGGAAATATTCGAATCCATAATTGGCCTTCACGTTTCATGTAACGTGTGATAGCTTGACGAGCAGCTTCGATCTGACGTCCTGTCATCCAACATTCTTCAAGGGCTTTAACTCCAAACGAACCGAAAGCGATTTCGGCACCGCGTTTGGTATTTCCTTTCATTTTGCCTTTCTGAACCCTTCTATATTTCGTCTTTTTCGGTTGTAACATCTCTAATTATATTATTATAGTTTCAAATTCTTATTGATTAGATTTTCTTCTTCTTTGTGATCCGAAATCACCGCCCCTACCCATTCTTTTGTTTGGGGTTGATTTGACTTCTTTTGATTCTACCGCTGATTGGAATAAATCTTTTTTTCCGTAAACAAGTCCTCGGCAAATCCATACTTTCACGCCCAATCGACCGTAGGTGGTATGTGCTTCGGCATGACTGTAATCAATATCGGCACGTAAGGTATGCAAAGGAGTAGAACCTTCTTTAAAGTGTTCTGTTCTTGCCATTTCGGCACCGCCGATACGACCGGAAATGCTTACTTTTATACCATCTGCACCGGCACGAATGGTAGATGCAATGGCTGTTTTTACGGCTCGACGATAAAACATACGTCCTTCTATTTGCTTAGCTATAGTTTGTGCTATCAACACCGCATCTAATTCCGGACGTTTGATTTCTGATATATTGATTTGAACTTCCTTATTGGTAATTTTCTTTAATTCTTCTTTCAGTTTATCAACTTCTTGTCCTGCTTTACCAATGATTAAGCCCGGTCGAGCGGTATTAATAGTAACCGTTACCAGTTTTAATGTACGTTCAATATATATTTTCGATATACTGGCTTTTTGCAAACGTGCATTAATGTATTTTCTTATTTTATCATCTTCTACAAGCTTGGCTTCAAATTTTTTACCGCCATACCAGTTGGATTCCCATCCTTTAACGATTCCTAATCGTAGTCCTATCGGATTAACTTTTTGTCCCATCTACTCTTCTATTGATTGATTTGTGATTTCGGTTTTGCTATCTAATATTAATGTAATATGATTTGATCGCTTACGGATTCTATATCCACGACCTTGAGGAGCCGTACGTAAACGTTTCAACATGGTTCCGCCGTCTACGTGTATGTCTTTAATATATAAATTACTATCTTCTACGCGAGCCGTTTCATTTTTAGCTTGCCAGTTAGCAATAGCGGATAGTAATAATTTACGAATCTTTTCCGATGATTCTTTTTTGCTGTATTTCAAAACATTTAAAGCATGTTCTACATTTTTACCTCTTATTAAATCGGCCATTAATCGAGTTTTTCGAGGTGATGTGTTATTATCGACCAAACGAGCCATCGACACGTTTCGATTTTTTTCTTTTCTAGCTTCTGCTGCTAATCTTTTTCTTGCACCCATTATTATTCTGTATTTGCTTTATTTTTTTCCTTTATCTTTACTTCCTGCATGTCCGCGGAATATACGTGTAGGAGCAAATTCTCCTAATTTATGGCCTACCATATTCTCGGTTACGTAGACAGGAATAAATTTATTTCCATTATGAACCGCAATTGTCTGTCCAACAAAATCGGGTGATATCACCGATGCGCGTGACCATGTTTTAATGGTTGTTTTTTTATTCGACTGTTGCGCTTCAAGCACTCTCTTTTCTAATTTATATTGAATAAACGGCCCTTTTTTTAACGATCGACTCATTTCTTATCTTAATTAATTATTTTTTTCTTCTTTCAATAATATATTGGGATGATGCCTTTTTCGTTTTTCTGGTTTTATATCCTTTGGCATACAATCCTTTTCTTGAGCGTGGATGTCCTCCCGAGGCTCTTCCTTCTCCACCGCCCATGGGGTGATCAACCGGATTCATAACGACACCTCTAACGCGTGGACGACGTCCCAACCAACGGCTTCTTCCGGCTTTACCTGATACTTGCAAATTATGATCTATATTCGATACCATACCTATGGTTGCCCTACAGGTGCATAATATTTTTCTCGTTTCGCCCGAAGGTAATTTAATAACAACGTATTTTTCTTCTCTCGACATTAATTGTGCATAAGAGCCTGCACTACGTGCTATCTTTGCTCCGGCTCCGGGTTGCATTTCGATGTTATGAATAACGGTTCCTAATGGAATTTCGCTAAAATACAATGTGTTTCCAACATCAGGAGAAACGCCTTTGCCGGATAATATTTCTTGTCCTACTTTCAAGCCGTGAGGAGCAATGATATATCTTTTTTCTCCGTCTTTATAAAACAGAAGGGCTATGCGTGCCGAACGGTTAGGATCGTATTCTATGCTCTTTACAACAGCAGGAATACCTTCTTTTTCGCGTTTGAAATCGACAATACGATATTGTTTTTTATGACCGCCGCCCATATAGCGCATAGTCATCTTACCTTGATTGTTCCTTCCTCCTGATCTTTTCTTGGATAACAATAAACTCTTCTCGGGGGTTTTTGCCGTTATCTCCTCAAAGTTACTTACTAACTTATATCTTTGACCGGGTGTTACCGGTTTATACTTTTTTAATCCCATCTTTTTTTATTCTCTACTTATATATTACTGAAGATATCAATTGTTTGATCTCCTTTCAATTGTACATATGCTTTTTTAAAACTGTTTTTACTTCCTTTAATAAAGCCTGACTTTGTGTAGCGGGAGGTGTTTTTACCTCTTTGTATCATAGTGCTCACACTTTCAACTTCTACCGAATACAAACTTTCAATAGCTTTTTTAATCTGTAATTTATCAGCTTTACGATCCACAACAAAACCATAGCGATTTTTTTGTTCGCTCATGGCTGTCATTTTTTCGGTTACAAGCGGTTTTATTATAACACTCATTGGAATATTTTTTATTCGTTAATTTTAAAAAATTCGTCAAATTTGGAAGCTGCAGGCTCGGAAATAATTAAATTTTGTGCGTTCAAAATATCATATGTATTTAAATCGCAAACAGATACAACCTTAACTCCTCTCAAATTTCGAGCAGACAAATATATATTTTTATTTGTTTCATTTAGAACCAATAATGTTTTTTTATCGAAAAGATTAATGTTTTTCAATATATCAAGGTATCCTTTGGTTTTAGGTGCTTCTAAATCAAAACTTTCTAATATAGTAATATTATTATCTTTTGCTTTTTGCGAGAGGGCCGAAATTCGTGCTAAACGTTTCACTTTTTTATTCAATTTAAAGCTATAGTCTCGGGGTTGAGGTCCGAAAATACGAGCTCCACCTCTTAACAAAGGACTTTTAATGCTTCCGAAACGGGCACCGCCACCTCCTTTTTGTTTTCTTAATTTACGTGTGCTTCCCGATAATAAGGATTTTTCTTTAGCGGCATGTGTTCCTTGACGTTGATTGGCTAAGTATTGTTTAACATCTAACCATATTACGTGTGTGTTCGGTTCTGCACCGAAAATTTCATCATTTAATAAAACCGTTCTGCCGGTTTCTTTTCCTTCTGTATTTATTACTTTTAGCTCCATCTTTCAACTTTTAAATATGAACCATTATGACCGGGAACCGATCCTTTAACTAAAATTAAATTCTTTTCAGGAAAAATTTTCACGATTTGCAAGTTAATCATCTTAACTTTTCTTCCTCCGGTTCTACCGGCCATTCTCATTCCTTTCATTACGCGTGAAGGCCATGATGAAGCTCCTAATGAACCGGGAGCCCTTAAACGGTTATGTTGGCCGTGAGTTCTATCGCCTACTCCGC
>MWCE01000232.1 GCA_002069895.1 Bacteroidetes bacterium ADurb.Bin234
CTGTCCACTCGGCATCGCTTGGTAAATGCCAGCCCGCAGGGCAAACATCACAGGCTGTTTCCCAGTCGTACAGGTAACCATAAGTTTCCACATTGCTGTTGTTGTTATCGTATGCCCAGTAATTACCACTGCTGGGTTCATAAGCAAGGTTTTCGGCCATCCATACTTGATTGCCTATTTTAACAGTTTTGTAAACATTGCCATCACGGATATCAGTAAAACTGGTAGCACTTCCCCCTTGTTGTGCGATAAACGACACAGCACTACCATACCCGGTACCTGCACTATTAGTGGCGTAAGCTCTTACATAATAAGTCGTATTGGCTGTTAAACCTGTAATAGCACTTGTAAAACTACCTGCTCCGGTACCATCTGAAGTTTTATTATCGGCAATAGTTGGGGTTTCGCTTGTACTCCAACATACACCGCGTGCTGTTACTGTTGCTCCACCATCAGAGCTTATTACTCCTCCACTCGTAGCTGTGGTGTTGGTTACTGCTGTCGCTTCGTTGGTACTGACTACCGGAATAGTTGGATCTTCACAATTAGTTAAAAAAACTGAGGATAAAGCAAATAGTATTGCCGGCATCCAAAATCTAATTTTTGTCTTCATTTTCGCTAAATTAAATTGTTAAATATTATTATTATTTATCTGATTTTATTAATGTTACTACTTCCATCTATTGTTGTGTTATTTCCAATGAACGCTAATGATTGTATATACGCAATACTTCCATTTTTATGTATTCAATTTTGTTTTGCAAAAATAGTTTTTTTTCAATTACAAACGGAAAAAGGAATATTAAATATAAATTATGAATGATGAATTAACCTTAACATAACGCGCTGAAAACCTGAAAAAAAGTGCAGAGATCAATTAAAAATTAAAAATTAAAAATTAAGAATTAAGAATTAAACTTGATACAACGCTTTGAAAAACTGATAGCTGAGAGCTGACAGCTGAGAGCTTCTTAAAACTGAAAACTTAAAACTGAAAACTTTTTAAACCTCTGCGTTCTTTGCGTAATATCTTTGCGTTCTCTGCGGTTAAATAAAATCAATTAAAAATTAAAAATTACGAATTAAGAATTAAACTTGATACAACGCTTTGAAAAACTGATAGCTGAGAGCTGACAGCTGAGAGCTTCTTAAAACTGACAACCATTTCGTTTATTAACCGACCCTTTATCTTTTGTAATACCTGATTGATTTTAATCATCACATTTCTCTTTTTGCTTTGTCGATTATCGGATGCTTATAGCGTAAGATTTGCCTGATGAGTTTTTCGGCATCGGATTCGATGATGAGCATGTTTTTATATTCTTTTTGAATGAATCCTTCGTTAACGCAATGATCGAGAAAGCGGTGCAGGTGATCGTAAAAGCCATTTGTGTTGAGGAAAGCGCAGGGTTTTTGATGGATTTGCAGTTGGCCGAAACATATCATTTCAAAAATCTCATCCAGGGTTCCGAAGCCGCCGGGCAGTGCGATAAAAGCATCGGAATGTGTTTGCATCCATGTTTTGCGTTCTTGCATGCTGTCCACACAAATGAGTTGTGTGAGTTCGGTGTGGGCAATCTCTTTATCAATAAGAAAACGAGGCATTACACCTATAGCTTTTCCACCGGCACGAAGTATGTTGTCGGCCATTATTCCCATTAAGCCTATTTTCGCTCCTCCGTACAAAAGCATGAAATCGTTTTTGATAAATTGTTCCGCCAATGCTTTTGTTGCTTCTGTATAGATGGGATTCTTACCGGTACTGGAACCGCAGAATACGCTTATTAGCTTCATGTCAATTGTTTTTATGATTTTTCCCTTGCATAAATATTTCTTCTTTCAATTCTTTGATGCGTCGTTGCGCAATATCGTAATAAGACACTTTTAATCCGTGGGCATCATTGATTGTTGGATGTGAGGATTTATCTTCCGGACGGGTTTGCATAAATGATTGATAATATTTTATTGCCATAGGTTTGTCTTGTAGAAACTTATCGTATTGTGATGCGATTTTAAAAACGAGTAAAGTGTCATCGGGAGTTAATTCCAATGCTTTTAAATAACAATCCAATGCATCGGTGTGTTTATAAATTCCGGTTTGGGCTGCTGCAAGGTCTTGATAAATGCGTGATACAAATTCCGAAGAGGGAATGGTTAATGCCAATGTTTTATTTAAATAATCAATAGCTAAATGTCCGTATAAAGCATAATGACAGGCTAATCCTAAGGTATAACAGAGGATTATACTATTGGTGTCATATTCATAAGCTTGTTCAAGATAGGTTTTGGCTTTGTTGTAATTATGGGTTTCAAAATAACAATAGCCGAGGTATCTTTTGGTGAAATCGGAAGTGTCGTTCAGGTAAAGACATTTTTCAAATAATTTGAGGGCTTCAACAAAAGCTTTATTCTGATAATGAATGTATCCGTTTAATGCTAACATTTTCACATTATTTGAATCGTAAAGTAAATAATTGGATATTACATTCAAAGCAGGTATAATGTTATTGTTTTTCAGATGAATATTTGCTAATCGATGTGCACTGTTAAAATCTTGTGGTTGTAAGTTCAAGGTTTTGTAATAGTAATAAATAGCGGTGTCGGTTTTATCGAGTTTATCGTAACAAAGAGCCAATTGTTTGCTAACAAAAAAGGATGTGTCATTAGAGCAAGAAGTAAGATAATGCAGTATAGCTTGTGAATATTCATTGTTTTTAACATAAGCGTCTCCTAATTGTAAATGCAAATAGCAGTTAAACGGTTTTATGTTCAGGGCTTTTATATAATTGGTAATGGCTTGTTGATTGTTGCCAATC
>MWCE01000233.1 GCA_002069895.1 Bacteroidetes bacterium ADurb.Bin234
TCGGGATTACCGCTTCCTTTTTTCGCTAATTTCTCATTGGCACAATTCGACTGGTTTGAAGCTATGCAAATGGCTTTGTTACCGGCCTTAACATTAGCCGGTTTAGGTTCTATCGATACTTTATTAACTTCGGTAGTAGCCGATAACATTACCCAAACCAAACACAACAGTAATCGCGAGCTTATCGGACAAGGGATAGGTAATATGGTAGCCGGATTATTTTCGGGTATTGCAGGAGCCGGTGCAACCATGCGAACGGTGGTGAATTTGAAAAGCGGCGGAAAAACCCAACTATCGGGGATGATACATTCTTTGTTGTTATTAACGATTTTATTGGGATTGGGTCGGTTTGTGAAATTCGTGCCCCTGTCGGTTTTAGCCGGTATTTTAATTACGGTAGGAATAAGCATAATCGATTTCAAAGGGTTAAAAGACTTATTCAAAATACCCAAAGCCGATGCCGTTGTATTGATAACGGTTTTAATATTAACCGTTTTCGTGGATTTACTCATTGCCGTCGGTATCGGAATGATCATTGCTTGTGTACTCTTTATGAAGCGAGCCAGCGATTTGGTGGAAAGTGGTTATCAATCGAATGTAATGACAACTTTCGATAAAGAATCCCCTTGGGAAGACGAAAAAGACATGCCGGAAGAAATACGTAATCAAATTTACATTCAACGTTTAAATGGACCTATATTCTTCGGCTCCATCACCCGCTTTCAAGAGGTAATGAACGACATTCCCGATAATGTGAAAATTGTAATTATACGTATGCGACTGGTTACCTTTATGGATCAATCGGGATTATATGCTATGGAGACAGCCGTAAAAAATTTACATGAAAAAGGAGTCACCGTTTTGATGACAATCATCCAACCTCAACCCATGTATATGCTTCAAAAAATGAATGTAATACCGGATATAATCCCGGAAGACAAGACTTTTAAGACTTTTGAAGAGTGTACTGTTTATTTGAAATCAATTTTCAGATAATTTCATTCAGGGTGTAAAACATAAAAAGAAAAAAAGTATTTTTGCAGCCGCAAAATTGTCCCATGGTGTAACGGTAGCACCACAGATTCTGGTTCTGTTTGTCTGGGTTCGAATCCTAGTGGGACAACCAACAAGTAAAAATTCCCGATGACAAAATCACTCGGGAAATTTTTCTATAAATAACGCTATCAATATTATACAAATACGTCTCTCCTATTTTTTCTCTTTATCTTTTTTCTTGCTTTTATCAATTATCCCGAAAATATCTAAATAACACCGGATAATCACATTCCACTAGGAATGCAACATGTTTTATTTTATTCAGGGAAAATGTTTTTTTAATGTGTAATCCGGTTTAAAATATAATCTTAGGGTGGAAGTCAACGCATTGTAAAACTTATGGCTGAGAGCTTTTCCTTAGCTTGTTAATGGTTAAAAAACATTTCGCCCCTACGGGGCTTATAAATGGATTGGGGCATTTTTTTCTACCAAGATGTCTTCCCTACGGGACTTTATTAATGCTGGGAATAAAAACTTCCGCTAGTTTTTAATTAAAAATTAAAAAGAAAAATTAAAAAATGAAGTCGCATGTCAACGCACTGAAAAACTGATAGCTGATAGCTGACAGCTTCTTAAAACTGATAACTGAAAACTTGAATCAACGCATTGAAAAACTGATAGCTGATAGCTGATGGCTGAGAGCTTTAAAAAACTGATAACTAAAATCAACAAAAAAACCACCAAGAATATCAGCAAAAATTATTAAGAAAATAAATGTTTCAATAATCTTTCGTAAAGCATAATTTAGTACTTTTGCTCACAGTTAATTTTTTTTATTTACATATGGGAACACGATATATTTTTGTTACAGGCGGGGTTGCTTCATCTTTGGGAAAAGGAATTATATCCTCATCTTTAGCTACTTTACTAAAAGCAAGGGGATATAATGTAACGATTCAAAAATTAGATCCCTATATAAATATTGATCCCGGCACCTTAAACCCCTACGAACACGGCGAATGCTATGTTACCGAAGACGGTGCCGAAACCGACTTGGATTTAGGCCACTACGAACGTTTTTTAAATGTTCCTACTTCACAGGCTAACAATATTACTACCGGACGGATTTATAAAGATGTAATTGAAAAGGAAAGAAGAGGCGATTTTTTAGGTCAAACCGTACAAGTAGTTCCTCACATTACCGATGAAATTCAAACCCACATAAAACTATTGGGTAATAGCGGTCATTTTGATTTTGTGATTACCGAAATCGGGGGAACGGTCGGCGATATCGAATCCTTTCCTTTTATTGAAGCCATTCGTCAGTTGCGTTGGGAATTAGGAGCCAAATGTGTTACCATTCATTTAACGCTCGTTCCTTTTTTAAAAGCTACAGGAGAGTTAAAGACCAAACCCACGCAACATTCCGTTAAATCACTGCTTGAACAAGGGGTGCAACCCGATATCATCGTTTGCCGTACCGAATACGAATTAAACGATATCTTACGTAGAAAAATAGCCCTGTTTTGCAACGTCAAACCCAATTGTGTGATGCAATCCATTGATGTCGGTTCCATTTATGACATTCCTTTATTAATGCATAAAGAAGGATTGGATCGAGAAGTGTTGAATCTGATGCAAATACCCATTACCGGCGAACCGGATTTGAATTATTGGAAAGAATTCCTACATAAATTAAAATTCCCGAGAACGGATGTTAGTATCGGGTTGGTGGGAAAATATGTTGAATTGCACGATGCATACAAATCGATAGGAGAAGCGTTTATTCACGGCGGTGTAGCCAACGAATGCAAAGTTCATCTTGAATACATTCATTCCGAACAAATTGATGAAACCAATGTGAAAGATAAATTAAAACATTTACACGGCATTTTGGTGGCTCCCGGATTCGGAGAAAGAGGTATAGAAGGTAAAATAACAGCCATTAAATATGCACGGGAAAACAAAATCCCATTCTTCGGAATTTGTCTGGGCATGCAATGTGCCGTAATTGAATTTGCACGTAATGTATTGGGCTACAAAGATGCACATTCCACTGAAATGAATCCCGAAACCTCACATCCTGTTATTGACTTAATGGAAGAACAAAAACAAATATGTAATTCAGGCGGCACCATGCGTTTAGGGGCTTATCCCTGTGAATTGAAAGAAGATAGTAAAGTAATGTCGATTTACGGTCAGCAACATATCTTCGAACGCCATCGTCATCGCTATGAATTCAACAATAAATACTTTAACGAATTCGAAAGCAACGGCATGTTTGCCTCCGGCATAAACAGGAATCAAAATTTAGTGGAAATCATCGAATTGCAAGACCATCCATGGTTTATCGGTGTGCAATTCCATCCCGAATACAAAAGTACAGTCGCCAAACACCATCCTTTATTTGAACATTTCGTTAAAGCAGCCATTGATTTCAAAATCAATACAAAAAAATGAATCACACCCTCAACTGCAAAGGATATCTTATTTCATTAGAACATCCGTTGGTGATGGGGATTTTAAATATTACGGAAGATTCCTTTTATGATGGCGGTCGTTATTTTGGAGATGAAAAAAAATACCTTAGTCGTGTTGAACAGCTATTAAACGAAGGAGCTGATATAATAGATATCGGTGTAATGTCAACCCGTCCGAATGCCATTGAATTACCCGAAGAAGAAGAATTGAAACGAGTAAAAGAAGTTATCTCTTCTGTCGTTAAACATTTTCCAAAAACCATTCTGTCGGTCGATACCTGGCGTGCCAATGTTGCGAGATTGGCTGTTGATATGGGTGCTTCAATTATCAACGATATATCGGGCGGCGAGTTCGACCCGCAAATGTTTCCTACGGTTGCCAACTTGAAAGTGCCTTATATATTAATGCATACCAGTGGAAAACCTGAGGTGATGCAACAAAAAACAGTTTATGATAATGTGGTAAATGATGTTTTTTATTATTTAAGTCAACGCTTGCAAGCACTTAATGCTTTGAATGTATCAGATGTATTAATAGATGTAGGATTCGGATTTGGTAAAACCATTGATCAAAATTATGACTTATTGCGCAATTTGCAAACATTCAAATTATTGGATTGTCCCTTAGTACTGGCTTTATCGCGAAAAACCATGTTTTGGAAACTCTTAAACACCACCCCCGAAGAAGCACTTTATGCTACCTTGGCAGCCGAATCTTATGCTTTGTTGCAAGGGGTTAACATATTACGTGTACACGATGTTAAAGCAACAAAAGACATCATCAAAATCATTGAAAAAATAAAAGAAAACTGAGAGGTATTCCTGTCGATTCAGTTTTCTTTAAATCATGCAATTTTATAAATAACGATTAGTGAAAAGTAGTTGTCAGTCATCAGTTTTCAGTTTTCATTATTTCAATGTGTTGCCTACTGTCTTCATTCATAATTTACCATTTATAATTCATAATTCTTTCCGGCTCATTTTAAGGCCTTTTAGCCGCTTTCACCCCCTTCCTTTACTATAGTAAAGGTTAGGTATGAAATGCCAGAAATACGCCTAAGAATACGTTATACAGCGTTTTGTATGAAAAATAGGGTGATTTTCGGGGAAAATTGCGAGAATAGACAGTATTAACGGGATTTACAAGATTTATTTTATTTAACCGCAGAGAACGCAGAGTTTTACGCAAAGAACGCAAAGATTCAAATTCATTTTATAATTTTATTTTAATCTGCCTATAAATTAATGAGCTTATTTGGACAATTGCGACATTAACGCATGTTGTGGTATTATTGTCGGTTCTGTTTTCTTAAACCATACACTTTAAAATCTTGTATATAATTTCAATTAATATTGTTCTTTATCATTGGGGAAATCCAATGATTTAATATCATTAATATAACGTTCGAGGGCGGTGGTAATTTCCATGCTTAGATTATGGTAACGGCGTAAGAAACGAGGGGAAAACTGTTGGGTTATTCCGAGCATATCGTGTAATACGAGTACCTGACCGTCAACATCATGCCCTGCTCCTATTCCTATTGTTGGAATTTTCAACGATTTGGTAACATTGGCTGCTAAAGCAGCGGGAATTTTCTCTAAAACAATAGCAAAACAACCAGTTTTTTCTAAGATCAATGCATCCTTTGCCAAACGATTGGCTTCTTCTTCTTCCATGGCACGGACTGCATAGGTACCGAATTTATTGATAGATTGCGGTGTAAGGCCGAGATGCCCCATAACGGGAATACCGGCGGTAAGTATACGATCCACACTATCAACAATTTCCTGACCACCTTCGAGTTTAACGGCATCGGCACCGGATTCTTTCATAATTCGTATGGCCGAATGAAGTGCTTCTTTTGAATTGCCTTGATAGGTGCCGAAAGGCATATCAACAACGACTAAAGCCCGTTCAACAGCTCTTACTACCGAAGAAGCATGGTAAATCATGTGATCGAGTGTAATGGGTAAAGTAGTTTTATAACCCGCCATTACGTTGGCTGCCGAATCGCCTACCAAAATCACTTCCATACCTGCCATTTCCAACAAACGAGCCATAGAATAATCGTATGCTGTCAACATAGCGATTTTCTCTTTGTTGTTTTTCATCTTTTGCAAAACATGGGTTGTGATTTTACCGGCTGATTTCGATATACTTGACATAACAATAAAAATTTAAGAGAAGAAAGATATTAACTTCTCGATTCGATTAAGAGATTAAGCATAAGAATGGCACATTCGCTGATTACGGAACCGGGTCCGAAAATAGCAACGGCACCTGCTTTATACAAGAAATCGTAATCTTGAGGAGGAATAACACCACCTACAATAACCATAATATCTTCTCTGCCTAGTTTTTTCAATTCATCGATAATTTGAGGCACCAATGTTTTATGACCGGCAGCCAAAGAAGAAACACCCACAAAATGCACGTCGTTTTCAACGGCTTGTTTGGCGGCTTCGGCTGGTGTTTGGAATAAAGGTCCCATATCCACATCGAAACCTATATCGGCATATCCGGTAGCTACTACTTTGGCACCACGATCGTGGCCGTCTTGTCCCATTTTAGCAATCATTATGCGGGGACGGCGTCCTTCGATAGCAGCAAATTTATCGGCTAACTCACATGCTTTTTTAAAGCTATCGTTGTTTTTTGTTTCTGAACTATACACTCCTGATATAAGATTTATTTTTGCTTTATAACGTCCGAATTCTTTTTCCATTGCCATGGAGATTTCTCCTAATGATGCCCTTTTGCGTGCGGCATCGACCGAGAGAGCCAATAGGTTTCCTTTGCCTGTTTTTGCACATTCGGTAATGGCGGCTAATGCCTGTTCCACTTCTTCATTGTTTCTGTTGGCACGCAATTGTTGCAAACGTTTTAGTTGTGCATCACGTACCGCAGTATTATCCACTTCCAGGGTATCGATGGGGTCTTCATGTTCCAAACGGTATTTGTTTACTCCAACAATGATATCTTCGCCGGAGTCGATACGTGCTTGTTTGCGAGCGGAAGCTTCTTCGATACGCATTTTCGGTAATCCTGTTTCAATGGCTTTGGCCATACCTCCTAATTTTTCAACTTCCTGAATATGTTTCCATGCCTTGTGGGCTATTTCATGGGTTAAACGTTCAACATAATAAGAACCAGCCCAAGGATCAACCACCCGACAAATATCGGTTTCTTCTTGCAGATAGATTTGGGTATTACGGGCAATACGAGCTGAAAAATCGGTCGGTAAAGCGATGGCTTCGTCTAATGCATTTGTATGCAATGATTGTGTATGACCTAAGGCGGCTGCCATGGCTTCAATACACGTTCGCGCCACATTATTAAAGGGATCTTGTTCCGTTAATGACCATCCCGATGTTTGACTATGGGTACGCAACGCAAGGGATTTGGGATTTTTAGGATTGAATTGCTTCACGATTTTAGCCCATAACATACGGGCTGCACGCATTTTGGCGATTTCCATAAAATGATTCATGCCAATAGCCCAGAAAAAGGATAAACGGGGAGCAAAAGCATCAATGTCCATTCCGGCGTTAATTCCGGCACGAATATATTCCAAACCGTCGGCCAAGGTATAAGCCAATTCAATATCGGCGGTTGCTCCTGCTTCTTGCATATGATAACCTGAAATACTGATAGAGTTAAATTTAGGCATGTGTTTTGCCGTAAACTCAAAGATATCGGCAATAATTTTCATGGAAGGAAGTGGTGGATAAATATAGGTGTTTCTCACCATAAATTCCTTTAAAATATCATTTTGAATAGTACCTGTTAATTGCTCCATAGAAACACCTTGTTCTTCGGCAGCCACTATATAGAAGGCCAAAACAGGTAAAACGGCACCGTTCATTGTCATCGACACCGACATTTTATCCAAAGGGATCTGATCGAAAAGGATTTTCATATCTAAAATCGAGTCAACGGCCACACCGGCTTTTCCTACATCGCCCACTACCCTTTCGTGGTCGCTGTCATAACCGCGATGTGTTGCCAAGTCGAAAGCAATGGAAAGCCCTTTTTGACCAGCAGCCAAATTTCGCCTGTAAAAAGCATTGGATTCTTCGGCAGTAGAAAAACCGGCATATTGACGTATGGTCCAAGGCTTCATTACATACATTGTGGAATAAGGTCCCCTTAAATAAGGAGGAATTCCGGCGGCATATTGTAAATGTTCCAAACCCTCCAAATCTTTGGCGGTATATACCGTTTTAAGCGGAATTTGTTCGGCTGTTGTCCATTCTTCCGAAGGAATGGATTCGTTTTTTACACTTGTATTCGTTTTAGCTTTGAATGATATCTTGTCAAAATCAGGTCTCATTGCGATATGTTAATTAGTATTAAAAACTTTGCAAAAGTACATGAAAATTTATTACATATGCATAATAAATATAAAAATGATGTTTCTTTACCGATTAGCAGGATAAGTATTATTTAATTTAAAATATCAACCCGATAGATAAGGTCAACATGTCGCGATAATGTTTTGATTTGGGCATCACAGCCAATAAGGATTTACGATATCCGATATCTAACGTAAAAGAATAAATATCCACGCCTAAACCACCTATAAAGTCCAAATTATGTACATTCAAATCTGTTCTTTTCAAATTGATGTCATTTTTCGACAAACGCACCAAAGCCCTGTATTGCACGCCTAACAATGCCCTGAATGCAAAATGATCAAATTGCAAAATGGAGTATCCTGCTTGCAAAGGAACGGCCAAATAGCCCAATTCTATGCTATGTGTTGTGGTTTGGTTTGTTGTATCAATATAATCAAGCGTACATTTATTAATAATGTAATCCACTTCGGCATGACCGTAAAGACGCTCCCCAACCCTCAGTTGAAATCCTACATTATAATTAAATGTATTTTTATATAATATATTTTTACTGAAATCATTTTTATTGGTCGGTACATCCAAACCGAATTTCACGCCCCAACGTACTAAATCCTGACTTACAGCCGAAACACACACAAACAAGCAAATCAAAACAATTATATATCTAACTTTCATTATATTTTTATTTTTTATTTTTTATTTTCTTCAATAAATAATTTTATAAAATCAGCACTGCCTTCTATACCCAATACAGAAGAATCGATACACAAATGATAAGAATCGGAAAAGCCCCAT
>MWCE01000234.1 GCA_002069895.1 Bacteroidetes bacterium ADurb.Bin234
TCAAAACCGCCATTATTCATCATCAATTCGAAAGTATACATCCTTTTTATGACGGTAACGGACGCACCGGGAGAATTATTACTATCTTATACATGGTTATCAACGATTTGATTGATTTGCCTATTTTGTATTTGAGCCGATATATAACCCATAATAAAGCCGAATATTATAGATTACTGCAAGAGGTAAGGAATAAAGAGGGAAAGAATGCTTTGGAATGGGAAAACTGGATTCTTTTTATGCTTAAATGCATAGAAGAAACTTCCGTTGAAACCATAAGGTTAGTTAAGGGTATTTCAACTTTAATGAGCGAGTATAAACAGACGTTGCGTCCGCTTTTTGGCAAGCAGTATAAACATGAACTGCTCAACAACCTGTTTTTTCATCCTTATACTAAAATCGAGTTTATCGAACACGATATGATGGTGCAACGACAAACCGCTTCAAAATATTTGGAGAAGATTGTTGAAACCGGTCTGTTGTCTAAAATCAAATTGGGGAGAACAAATTATTACATGAACGTGTCGCTCATTGACTTGTTCATCAAACATGCAAAAGTGCCCTCCCAAGAAATTGACACGATTGAATCTGTGCATAATACGGTTTTCAATGAGTAGCATTATGTTTATAAAAATCCGAAATTGCGTACATGATATAAGAGATATGTACACGAAAACGCAAAATCGTGTACACAAAAGAATCAATATGTACACGAAAATACAAAATCGTGTACATAACAAAAACAACATGTACTCAAAAACCCGAAATCGTGTACATAATATTTTAATGAATTAGAAAGACAGAATATGAAACTTCACTTCGAACCTAACCTACAATTTCGGATCGATGCCATTAACTCGGTAATCCTGACTTGTCCTGATATAAAAGACTCATTTATAACTAAAATTTGGGGCAAACCTTTCTAAAGAAGTTGTTGTCCTTGTTTAAACAAGCTATTTACTTTTTTTATTTACACCATATAAAATAGGAGAACCCGACATTGCTGTCGGGATCAACATTTGGTACGCACCTTTCGGCTGGTCCCTTTGCTTGTAAAAAGCATCGGTGCAATGGTACAAAAATTTTAAAATAAAACACAAATCCCAAATAAAATAAGTAACAAAGTCCGTGTTTATATATTCTTTTTTTAAATGGTCATTTTTCTTCGAGATTTTGGGGGTCAATTTGCTCCGGAATAATCAATCAACGTGGGTTAATGTTTATATTACATATCAATCGGCAGCGGCTGAAAATGATGAATTTGGTTTTTCTTGTGAGTTTTAAACCAAGTGGAGCAGAGCCGTAATTTACGTTTGCGGTTTCTGCATATTTTGTATATATATTAATGTATACATGAATCTTTGTTAATTATTACACTTATTCCGATACATTAAATAATGTATGGATATACAACCGATGATAAACAAACCACTGTAAGGGATTAGCCCTCGTTAGTGTTTTTTTGGAAAAGTCGATGTAATAAATAAATGTTTATTTTTGCAAAAAAATAAATAACACCTTTAATTTAAGAAAAGGTGCACATATAAACTAGTTATAAGCAAGTTGGCGAAGAGGAAAAATAAATGGTAAAATCATTATTAGAAACAAAAATAATTGACCCTGAAAAAGGGGAGAGTTTTAACAAGTTTAAAGCAAAAGTTGGAACTGTTCATGCTATTATTATTGGAATCCTTTTTATTGGGATGTATTCTAGAAATTCAGAATCTCTATTTGAGAAATTAAATTTTCCAATTTTCATTTCTGCAACATTGATTTTAATACTTGCAATTGGCTCAGCTTTTCTAATTGCTTTTGTTTATCTTAAAGTTCCTTCTAAAGGAAAACTTCAATTTTATGAAGACTTTTTGATTTTAAAAATCAAAAATGAAATTAGCACTATCAAAATAGCTGAATTATCAAAATTGAATTTTTATATTGATGGAGGCAAGTATTTTATTGGCATTATAAAAAATAAGAATGAATCAATTTTAGAGATTGACATTATATTTCAAAGTGAAAAGCAAATAATAAATGAGATTGTTGAAAACTGGTCAGAAAAAGGATTTCAAGTAAAAATTATAAACAACCAAGAACTTTCAAGAAAAGCACGATTAAAGAAAAAAACATCAAATGAAGATTTAAGATGTGATTTTTCAAAATACAAAGTCAAGATACAACCTGGACTCCCTTTTAAAGCAAAAGCAGTAATTCCTTATGACAAAATATCAAAAAAAGTATTATTTATTTTATCAATTGAAAGTATTGAAAGCCTTAACTGGGCGATAACTTGTTATTATTCAGATGACATAAGAGGATCCACTGATTCTGCTTTTCAATCATTTGGCAACAGCTATTTGATTTTATTTAAGGATGAATTAATGGTAATGACTTGTGAGGATAATGGAAGGGGATTGTTTCCTATTGGAGCAAAAAAAAATATTCGAGATTTCCTAAGTAAAATGTCAGAATTAAGTAATGAACTTGATTTTGAATTTCTAAAAGAAAGATATGATAAAATGTTTAATGAAAAAGCCAGCTCATAATAATTAGCCTTCATTCCCCTTTCAAAATAGGCGAAATTATTTTCCCGACAAATTCTCATCCATAAAATTATTTGTTTACCTTTGCAAAAAGATCTATTGCGTATACACATAAATAGAAGCATGATAGCCGAAGGTTGTAATTTGTTTCATAAAAGATACGTTAGCGACAGCCGAAAGACAGCTACAATACAACAAAACAATTAGAGAATAAAATTGATGAATTATGAAAATCGCTTGAATCAAATAGAGATGAAACTCATTTTTACAATATTTTTAGTTTTAATGATCACTTTCCCTTTATTTTGCCAAGAAAACAACAAAGGATATAGAGTACACTATGAATATACTACCGATAGCACAGGAAAATCAATTATCAAAACAGGATTGAAATATCATACAATATCGAATGATTCCACCTTTGGACTCATTGATAGCAGCGGAAATATAATAATACCATTGGGGAAATACAATTCTCTTAATCCAATAGACAAGCAGGGAATGATACTTGCCAAAAAAGGTGGAAAAGAAGGATTTATTGATATAAATGAAAATATTTTAATTCCTTTTATTTATGACGAATTAGGCATTTTTTCCGATTGTGATAGTTTGGCACCTGCAGCAAAAAACAAAAAGCAAGGATTTATAAACAGAAAAGGAGAAACAATTATTCCATTTGAGTACGATTATAAATACCGTGTGAGTTATTTCTATGAACCGGGAATCGCAGTATTGGTAAAAAATGGAAAATACGGAGTTATCAATGCCGAAAACAAAATAATTATTCCTTTCATATATGATGATATAGACTTTTCAAGTTATCGAAAAAATGATTTTGTCGTTGCATGGAAACAAGAGCAATGGGCTTGTTTTTCCACAGACGGAAAACAACTTTCTGACTTTTGCGATTATGAAATTTTAGACGGTGCGAGCTTGAGTCATTTGCCGATAAACTGTAAAAATCTTCCAATGCTTGTAACAACCAAAGAAAACGAAAAATCACTTTCAGAATTTCACGACCGCAATAAATATAGGAATGCAACAAAAAAAACAGAACAATTTATGGAAGCACAACTTGGAATAAGTTATGCTTATCTGGATAAATATCTCAATATGATAGTTCCTTTCGGAGTGTATGATTATGCTGATGTTTTCGGGTTGGGACGCAAAGCAATCGTTGCCAATAAGGGAAAATATGGAATAATCAATGAATATGGTGAATTACTATTGCCATTGGAATTTGATTTTATCGAACAACCTTCTCTTTATGGCAGTTATGCTAATTTTTTTGTAGCAACTAAAGGCGATACTGTTTTACTTTTTGATGAAAATATTAAAATCATTCCAACAGCAGACATTGCGTCATATTTAGATCGGGAAGCCAGCCTTATCGTAACCAACAGAGAAAACAAAAAGGGACGTATTGATTACACGGGCAAACAAACTATTCCCTTTCTTTACGATACCTTATACAAATACAACCTTCCCGGATATACTACTCCCGGATATATTGCGAAAAAGGACAGTCTTTTTGGTTTAATTTCTGTAAACAACGAAATCATTCAAGCATTTCAATATAAATACATTTATGCAATAAGTGATAACCTTGCCTATGTTAACAATGAAGACAAAATTGGTGTTTTTGACAAGGACGGCAATTTAACTATACCGTTTGAATACGATGCAATTTACGATACGTATTATGACTATTCCGATTACAAAAGTTTGTTTCCAAATGCAAAACGCATATACATCGTTGAAAAAAACGGAAAAATTGGCACCATAGATAATAAAAACAACATCATAATTCCAATTATTTACGACGGTCTTTCATCTTGGGTAGAATATGGATCCGATGCCCATTTTGCAAAAAAAGACGGAAAATATGGAATCATATCGTACAAAGGAGAAATTATTATACCCATTGAATATGATTATGTCGGAATCCCTCAAAATGGGATTATCAGAGTAAGAAAAAATGGAAAATATGGTGTAATTTCCTTGGAAAACAAAGTAATATTACCCATAATCTATGATTATCTCATTATGGATATACCTTGGACTTCTTATGGATACGAAAGACAAAATGCCGTAATATATGCTTTACAAAAAAATACATGGAAATGCTTTGATTGTAAAGGTGAACTTTTACAATCAAGCGTTCATCCAAGTGTGATAAATGGGAAATACGGGGATATACTTAATCGGGGAGAACCCTCAAATGAAAGTATTGATGTGATCTTTATACAAAAAGGAAAACTAAAGTTTTGAAAACACTATTGTCCGATAAAAAAATCCGATATTATTACAGATTCTTCGCTTCGTTCCCTTTTCTTTAAAACAAAAAAAATATAATTTTGCAGAACTTAAAAAGAAATAAAAAACACACACAATTTGGGATATTACCAATCTGCAAATTATCTTCTATAGATTATTTCAAATTGCCCTTAAAAGCATCGCAATAAATAAATCAACAAAAACAAAATTCTTTCAAATTGTAATAAATGTACAGCCTCATTAGTCGTGCGTTATATTTTTGTTAGTTAAAAAAGTAAAAGACCCTAAGCATGCGCCAAAATCCGGTTTCCAACGTTCATTGTTAGGGTGGGCACCCACACCCCCCCAAGGAAGGCAGAAACGATAATGAAACAAAGCAGCGAGCGAAGCCAGGGTGGGCACCCTAACAATAGAATTTCCTTTTTAATTTTTTAATGGTAATCGGTTACCTATTGGTTGTTGATTTGCAGCATATTACTTATTAGGCACATAAACTTTTCTCCGTCATCTATCACTGATTGGGATAATTTTACCCTTCTTATATTTTCAAATTAAAACCACATTCCGGCAGGTCGCAAGACAAGGCGTTGATAAAGGATCGAATTAAAAATCACTATTGTCCGAAAAAACCCAACTGATTCTTCGCTTCTTTCAGAATGACAGCCACAAGTTAGTTCCATTCTCGGCACAAAAAAAGTGAAAAGTGAATAGTGAAGAGTGAATAGTTTGTAATCACTTTATTAACTTTTAGTTATTCACTTTTAATTATTCACTTTTATTTTACAGGCTCATCAAAGAAATAATATTTTCCTTGGGTAGGCCTGTGTGTTCGAGGAGGTATTGTTTTCCTTTAAGGAATTCTATATCGAGCATAAAGGCAAAGCAAATATTGTTTTTCTCTATGGGAGCGAGTTTACCTTGTTTCATTTCTTGTAATAATAAATTATATACCGCTTCGGCGGTGCCTCCTGTTGCCAGTACATCGTCGAAAATCACGATTTTGTCGTTGTAATTCACCAGCGACATGTCTAAACACAAGCTATCGGTGCCATATTCCAACTGATAATCAATGGTGCGTAGGGTTTCATAAGCAGGCAGTTTACCTTTTTTTCGAATCGGCACAAAACCGGCTTCCATTAAAGTGGCTAATATGCCTCCCATGATAAAACCTCGCGCTTCTACTGCCAAGACCTTTGAAACGAAAGGCATTATGTCCGATACTCGATCCGATAATTCCGTTGATGCACTCTGTAGGGCTTTCCAATTCGATAATAAAGGATTAATGTCTTGAAATAAAATTCCTTTTTTAGGGAAATCCTGTAATTGTCTGATTAAGTTTTTGTATTCTTCCATGATATTAAAATGTTTTTTGATTTGATTTCATGAGTTGTATAAAACAGTCTTCCGTATTGGCTTTAATAGGCAGAATAGAAATATATTCTATTCCCGATGCCGATAAATGTGTTTGTAATAAAGCGAGATCGGTTTCGCTATTTAATACGATATTAACTTGTTGTCCGGATGCATAAGCGTTATTAATAAAAGGTACATCTTTCAAACATACCAACAATTTATGTATTTCCCGCGTATGCACTGCGAATAGATTTCCTTGAAATTCGGAAAGTATTTGTTCGGGGGTGTTAATGTTTAAGAGTTTACCGTTTTGAATCAGTCCGATACGGCTGCATAATGAAGCCTCGTCCATATAGGAGGTCGAAACCAGCACGGTGATATCTTTGTTTTTCAATCTTTGCAGTATTTCCCAAAATTCGCGGCGGGAAACAGGATCCACTCCCGTTGTCGGTTCGTCTAAAACCAATACCATCGGACGGTGAATCAATGCACAACAGAGTGCCAATTTCTGTTTCATCCCTCCCGATAAATTGGCAGCGCTTCTATCTTTAAAAGGTTCTAATTGTTCCCATATGGGACGAATCAGGGCATAGTTTTTTTCAATGCTTTCGCCGTATAAGGTAGCAAAAAACTCCAGGTTTTCCAGGCAGCTCAAATCCCTGTATAAAGAGAACTGTCCGGGCAGATAACCTATTATCTTCCTGATTTCTTTGTATTGCGATAACAAATCATAACCGCAAACAATAGCCTTCCCGCTATCAGGATTCAACAAGGTAACCAATATATTAAAAAAAGTAGATTTCCCCGCTCCGTCGGGGCCTATGAGTCCGAATAACTCTCCTTTATCAATTGATAAGCTGATGTCGCTCAGGGCTTGTGTTTTACCAAATGCTTTCGATATGTTTTCGGTCTCAATAATATTCATATCATGAAGATTTATTCGAAAACAACATCGCCCGGCATTCCGATTTTGATATCTCCATCGTTTTTTACGCTTATTTTTACGGCATAGACTAAATTAACCCTTTCGTTTTTGGTTTGTATCATCTTAGGCGTAAATTCCGATTCATTCGAAATCCACGTGATTTTGCCCTTGTATTCTTTTAACTCATTATCTTTTTTATCGATACGTACCGTACAACTGCCACCGAGTTTCAAACTCGACAGTTGGTCTTCTGTAATATACACCTTCAATGTCATTTTCGACACATCGGCAATCTTAAAAATCGGACGGCCGGTGCTGATAAATTCGTATTGATTGATGTATTTTTTTAATACCGTTCCATGGATAGGGCTGTGGATTAGGCATTTTTGTATGGCATTTTCCAAAGAGGTTATTTGGTATTGCATGGCATCAATTTGTGACAGGACCCCTTTGTTTTGCACATTCAAGTTTGAACGAGTGGCATCTAACTGACTTTTTACCACTTGAATTTCGGTGTTTAAATCGTCCATTTGTTTGTTGGTGGCAGCATTGGATTGCAACAGACTTTGCAGACGTTTTTTCTCGTTCATCATCCCCGACAATTTTTCCTGCAATGCCTTTAATTGCTTGGGAATATCCGTACGTTGTGCCAAAGTGCCTTCTAATTGTGCATTTAACTGTTGCTTTTGAAGATATAATTGGGCTGTATCGATCAAGCCTATGTATTGGTTCGCCTTTAAAATTTGACCTTCTTCGAGCTTCAATTCCAGGATTTTTCCGTTTCCTTCGGCCGAAACAATGATTTCTTCCGCTTCGAAGGAGCCGTAAGCATCGGCTTTTCCGTTTCTGTTTGAACATGAAACAGAAAGCATTACAATTGTCAATAAAGATAATTTATAAACTATATTCATTCACGTTTGGTTAAATAAATTTAAGTTTGCAAAGATAATAAATAATGACATATTAATAAAGGATAGCGGAGTGTTTTTTTAGAATGGATAGAGAATATCTGTCATAAATTATCATAAAAGAGTTAAGTC
Organism: Bacteroidetes bacterium ADurb.Bin234; assembly: GCA_002069895.1. GTDB lineage: Bacteria > Bacteroidota > Bacteroidia > Bacteroidales > WCHB1-69 > UBA5266. Next base: position 8,136 of record MWCE01000234.1, read on the forward strand.
ATTTTAGGTCTTTTGTATCCATATAAAAAAGGAAAAGACGGTATCTCATGTACTAAAACAGGTAAAATGATTCATATAACATCATATAAACATTTATACCATTTAATCTGTAGAAATTTTCAGACAAAAAAAGAGGTTGCTTTAAAACAACCTCTTCCATATTAATAACTGAATCTACAGTAAACTTTTTATTTCTGAACAGTCATCTTTTTCACGATGCGTTGTCCTTGATATTCCATGCTATAGTAATAGATGCCATCGGCAAATTGTTGCGTTTCGAATTCGAGTAAATGCGTTCCGGCTAAAGACGGGACCTCTCTTGTATAAAGCACTTGTCCTGTAATAGTCAATACACTGAAACGGATAGTACCGTCTTGCGGTATGCTATAAGGAATTCGTGTAAGGGCTGATGTAGGATTGGGGATGTTTTGTCCCATTGATAAATTGGTTGGAACATAATCAACAACAGCGGTTCCATATAGTATAGCACAGGCTTCCATATCTAAGGTATCATTACTTGCATCTAATTCGTCGTAAATTTTATCAATATAAACCGTTACGTCATATTTACCGTTAAGGTTGGGAACTTTATAATACGAAGTAAAAGTATATATTTCTTCTCCCACAGGAATACTGGAAAATATTTCCGAAATCTTTGCCACTTCTATGGAAGCACTATCCACTTTAACGAATACCTTTACGTTTTCTAAAGTATAATTGCCATTATTTGACAATTCGATCTTTGGGTAAATTTTTGTAAATCCTGTATCACAGGGGCTTTGATTGGGCGTTTCGATTGATAACAATTGCAGTTCCGTAACGTTGACCTTTGCCAATAAACTAACTTTATTATTTTTCGCTTCGTAATCACAACTCAATTCGGAAGTAACACTCACTTGATAATAAGGCTGGATGATATTTACAAGCGGAACAATATAAGGTTGAGTAAATATGTATATGATGGAATCGCCCGGATTTAGCGGTATTTGAATTATTTCAACAATATCATTGCTGTTATTGATTTGCAAACGTAAAGGGGTTTCGGGTACAAGTAAATTTCCTGTATTTTTAACTTTAATTTTTGCATAAACAGTATCTCCAATTCTCTTACTACCCATATTTTCAAGTTCAACAACATTAATATCAGGGAATACATTAATAACACGTGTTATGGTATCATTAGAGACATCGGTAGTAATTTTAATGGTATCAATATAAGCGGTAATAGTGTATGTTCCCTTTTGACTAAAATCGAATCCGGGGTGAACCAATATGGTATCGCTACTCATAGGAGGTATTTTACCTAAGAATCTATAGGTTGATGTTTGCGTATTGCTATCGGGTGTTGTGATTTGAACCGTTAAATTAATGGTGTCATTATCCATTTCGACTGCATATACAGTTGTATTGGCAACGATAACCTCTATGGGTTTGTTGCTTAAATCGCAAGCATATAAATCGCTAGGCAAACGGATTTCGGTAGGAACCAAATCTTGTTGCACTTCAATGAAAACACGGTCGATGAACTGGTCGCTTCCACCATAACTTTGTCCTTCAAAGCCTATTAACAAACAGGTTGAATTAATATAGTAAGATAAATCCACTTGATGTAATTTCCACATGGGAGAAGTGGCAACGGCATCATAACGTGTTACAGTATAAATATAGTTAAAGGTATTTCCTCCATCTGTTGAAACAACGATATCCATTTGATCAGGTTTCGATGGATTGAGGTTATCATGTTGATACCAAAAGTTCAAGGTCGGTTTGGATGTACCTTGTAAATCGACTTGCTTGATATAAGCACGTGCCATGGAACCCAATCCGGTGGACGACTTGAATGCCAAACGTCCTGTTCCGTAGAAAGGCGGTAGTACGGCTCCCGTACTATCAACAACTTCCCAACCTACATTTCCTTGAATTTGCTGGAAGGCCATTTCCTGAGGAACGGAATCAAAATTAACGTCATAAGGTAAAGTAACTCTTTCAACCAAATAAGTAGAAGTGGCTGTATCATCTCCATGTATGGTATCCAACGCAAAATTAACCCAAACGCTGATATCATACTGACCGGTAGCACTGGTAGGCATGAGATGAGAAATGGTAATGGTGTCTTTATCCATAGCCGATAAAGTACCTGCCGATATGATAGTGTCTTTTTGATAATTCGTAGGTCCTGTAACATTTACATGCAATGATACCGGATTAACGGAAAAATCAACAGGCATGGTTCCGCCATTATACAAAGCCGCTTTAACGGTAGAATAGTTAGGATAACATTTCACTACCGTATTTAAAACAGGTTCTGTTATTTCGGAAACACTCAGATTATATCCCTCAACGATAGATAAGCTATATGCTCCCAGGGTAGTAATGGAACTTCTCGGTGTATTGTTTATATCGGTTAAAATAGTGGACATTCTCTGACAAGCCATTCCGGTGTAACTGATCAATTCCAAACTTTGGGTGGAATCAACAAAAAGAGGCGCTATATTCTTAGCAGAAGTGTCGCCGCTTTCAGTTATCCAATCGCTTAAGGTATTGCATACGGTATAATCCCATTCGCCGATTCGTCCGGTGGGAGAGTAATAATTATTATTCTCCATGGTAACATTATTACCTTGATTTACCATAACAGGAGTACTCTTAGCAAAGAACTGATTGTTTTTACAAACAATATTTCCGTCCCAAGCACTGATATAAAGCGCATAAGCCGAATTGCTTGCTGCAGCATACACTGAGTTATGATAAATATCCAAATTATCGCTATTTATAGAAATCCCGTCCCCATAGTTGGTAGCCGTATTTATGACTTCATTATTGGCAAATAATCCTCTGCCGGAAGTATTATAAACATTAGCATAGCTAATGTAATTATAAAATTCATTAAGAGAAGTGTTATTACTTGTATTCCATCTGTTACCTACGGTATGGTTATGATTGGTATAATAGGTTTCCGCATACATATAAGAGTTTCCTCCCGTTCGTGCGGTTATTAAATTATACGAAAAACTTTTTAAATCGGTATAATAAATACTGTACGGCATATAATTAGCATTACTGAACACATTACTGTCGATAACCACATTGGTATTATAGCCTCCATTGTTTGTACCTTGTCCTTCAAAATAAAATCCGTATTCTCCTCCGTCGACAACATTGCCTATAAAACGGAAATTGTCGCATACAGATCCATATTTTTTATACAAACCATAAGCGTAATAACTCATTGAAACATCCATTTGCATCACACAATGATAAAATTCAATATTATTACATTTACCATCTATATAAACACCGTAGTCTCCGGTACTGTCACCGAAAGTCAAATAACGGAAATTCAAATTATGTGTATTGGCTAAATTCAAGGCTGTAGACCCTGTAAATTTAACACTGTTTGCATTAAAATTGGCAGAAGTAAAAGTAATGGTATTTGTTGAACTTGAGCCTAATATATTTCCTGAAATTGACATGGGGTCATAGTAACCGGCAGCCAAACGGAATTCGGTAGGACCATTAATGCCGCATTTTTCCAATGCCACGGAAGCATCGCCTATGGTGGCAAAATTGGCTCCCACTCCTCCTATGGTATACACTCCGTGCAATAAGGAATCACATCCGTAAGTAAATGTTACAATGGTATCGTTTGCCGGTTCTAAATCCGTACTGCTGTTAGGATTGCTTGACCATACACGAATTTCGTTCGTTCCGCCAATCGGTAAAAAATTACCCAATAGGATGGTATCGGTTTCATATTGTAATAAGGTTCCGCTCCAATTATAAGAGGTTTGATTCGTTCCTCTTACCGACCATCCGATAGAAACAGACGTAAGCGTATCGGAACTGCTTAAATTCATTAAAACGGCTTTCACCGGAGTAGCTGCCCCAATGACACAAGAAGGACTCCAATCCACCACATCGATCATGGCAGCATCGAGAGCTACCGGTTTATTGGTATAGGCACCCATCGCCGTAAATCCGAATCGTCCTTTACCCTTAATATCTTTAGAAACTCTACTCAACACAGGGCAATACAAACCGGAAGCAGACGATAAATCCAGATAAGCAGTATCGGAAAACTCGAAAGTTGCAGATACACTTACAGAATGAGCGTCTTGTCCTGTAGTCGTTTTCCAAGTTGAAATGCTTGTGATCGTATTATAGTTATATTCTCCTACATTAGTTGCATCGGCATAATAATTATTGTAATCGGCATAAAATGGCACAGTGGAACTGTAAATACGAATAGGATAAGTCCAGGAAGGTGTTACAAATATATTATTTCTTAAATCTATGGGATTATCCCCATCCAATGTGATACCGTATGCACTTCCATAACCTCCGATATATACGGAATTATGATATATGCGCAGCTTACTGTAAGGACAATATATTCCGTAACTGCTACTATTCGATGTCAACACGATTTCATTATTGGCAATAAAACCGGTATCGCTTGTGAAATCGTTATGATTCGAATAATAAGTATACATTCCGTAAGAATAATAAATATCATTGCTGCGTTGATGAATTTTATTGGCATAAACAAAGTTGTATTTCGTCGAATAGGAATTGATTCCATACCAGTCAGAATTGGCATTGGTATTGCGAGATAAAATAGTATTATAGGAAAGACTAACAAGATTGGATTGTTCAAAATATAAACCATAATAACTTTGATTTTGAATAATATTACTATCAATAATCAGACTACCCATTACACTTTTTCCGGTTCCGGAATAGAAATATATGCCAAAATATCCGCCATTAATAAGGTTTTTAATAAACCGTACATTTTTAGCTTCTCCTGTGTTATATCCTTTATATACAGAAACGGCATCATAATATGAATTCACTGTATCGGATAAAATTTTACATCCGTAGAATTCTACATTAGAACAAGGGCCGGTAAAATAAACCACATAATAATTAACCGAAGAACCGTCAAATGTCAGTTTATCGAATTTCACATGATTGGTTTTTAAACTTAATGCCGGCTGACCATAATTGGAAGTTAAGAAAACCACACTATCGGGATTTCCTGCCAAAGAAGTAAAAGTAACCGTTTTGTTGGTATCGGTACCTAAGAATTCGCTTGTCAACATAATAGGACTATAGGATCCGGATGCTAATTGAATAGTTACGGGACCACTTACGCCGCAACTTAATAATTTATCCAATATATCCGCTAAAACAGTATCGTGATTAACAATATATGTACCGTGTAATAAGGAATCACATCCTTTGGTAGTGAAATATAAAGTGTCGTTCATAGGTACGGCATCGGATTGTCCGTTAGGCAAGGATGTATAAACAAGCAAGGAATTATTATTTGCCACAGGAATAAATGTACCTAAATTAATGGTTACACTTGATTTAGAAGCCAGAGAGCCTGTCCACGGATAATAGGTTTGAGCCACTCCATTCACGACCCAATCAACACGGAATGAGGTAACCGTATTAAGTCCTGCATTATATACCGTTAGCGAAACAGGCGTAGAGCTTCCTACAACAGATACTTTCGCAGGCGAAACAAAAGCACGTGGTGCAAGATTATTGTTCACGGCAGCGACTTGATAAGCTCCCATGGTGGTTAGCGTATCTCGCAATGTATTTTTAATATCTCTCATTGCTAATGAATCCCTCGGACATCCCAATCCCCCATCATCCATTAAATCTAAATTAAGGGAAGGATTTGAGAAGAATGGATTCAAGTAAACAGAATAAACGTCTTGTCCGGTTGTTGCTTGCCAATTACTTAGTGATGTTGCCGTAGAATATATATTGTTATAATCGCTTTCCGTTATTGAACGGCCATTAACACTTAACACATCTCCACCGTTTAAATTTACCAAATTGTTATTTTTAATGACGGTTTTTCCTCCTCCATAATCAAAATTGATATAACCTGAGCTTTGATAATTTAACATGGAATTATTGATAAAATGAATATTATCGTTATAATATAAATCAAAATATGCATAGCTGATATTGGAGTTATTGGGGATATAAAATTCATTGTTAGCTATGATAAACGCATCGTTTGGATAGAAATCCGAGAAATAACAATAATTGTAAAAATAAGAAGTTGAGCTACTGGAATTATGTCTGAATTTATTTCCAACCATCCACATAGTATCAGGATCATTTCCATAAGTTCCGTATCCTTCCAATAAATAAAAAGCATCACGAGAAGAAGTCGTATCAAACGTAATGGTATTATAGGAAATATCGGGAAGTATGGTATTGCCGTAAGAACAGAACCCAACATATCGGGACACAATAATATTGTTTCTGAAATAAATAGGACCGCTTAAGGTGGAAGGATCTAAATAAATTCCATATTGAGCACCGCGAATTTCATTGTTTTCAACCCATACATCTTCAAATTGTCCATTCTGCCAAATGCTGGAAATACCGGAATAGTCACTATAATAATTGTCATTAGGAAGAACATTAATCTTGCAATTTCTGATAACAATATCAGAACATCCGGCCAAATCAAATCCTTTTGAATAAGATGCTCCGGAATTCATACACCCGTTAACGGTTAATTTATCAAAGATAAGATAGGATGCACCACCGCTTAATTTGATGGTTGCCTCGTTTCCGGTTGTAGACTCAATAATAACGCTGTCGGCATTGTTATGATAAGAAGTAAAGGTAATCGTATTGATACTATCAGTACCCGGAATGGCATTGTTAAACAACATTTCGGAATATTTACCGGGCAACATCCGTACGATAACAGGTCCGCCTATACCACAATTACTTATGGCAGCCGTTAAGGCATTCATATCGGTGAATGTACCACCGCTTCCTAAAGAGTACGATCCGGTTAGTAGCGAATCACAACCAATTAAGCTTATTCTTGCCGTATCGTTGGCAGGTCGTTCATCGTTTTGACCGTTGGGTACACTTGTCCAAATCTTTATGGTATTATTTCCGGTTATTGCATTAAAATTACCTACAGAAACAGTCATCGTATCTTGAGAAACCAAAGTCCCCGACCATACATATTTAGATTGAAGCACACCATTTAACGACCAATAGATCTCCATGCCAGTAATGGTTGCCGAACCGTAATTACGAATCAAAACACGTGTAGTATAAGCCGTTCCGGTAATCAAGGTTCCGCTTGGAGTTGACACTTTGCGAGCTGATACGTCATATACTTTGGGTATATATTCATAACATCCTATGGTTGTCGTGGCATTTCTTGTGTTTCCAAGCATATCGCTTGTGATAGGATTAATTTGAGGACATCCCAATCCGACGGCACTTACAAGTTCCAAACTTTCGCTTACATCGAGAAATTGGGGTGCTACATTCACTGAAGTAACATCATTGGAGGCCGTTGACCAATCCGACAAAGTTTGACAATCGGTATTGAAATATCCTATGTTACTACCTGTTCCGTAAAAATTGTTATAATCGGAAGTTACCGTAACACCTGTTCCCGTAACATAAATCGGATATCCGTTCGACCAAATATTGTTATTCATGATTTCAAAGGTTCCAATACCATTACCACAATAGGCGTAAATACCGCGGCTATAGGACGATGAACCTGGGTCATAAATAGAATTATGATAAACCTTAACCGTACCGTTCGTATTTCCTATATACATCCCATAGCCTTCGTTGGATGAAGAAGAAAGAATGATTTCATTGTTGGCTATCAAACCCGTTCCATTGAAATTTGCATACTGAGGATAATAAAAATAATTATACGCATATTCAATATTTGTTTTGGAATAATCCCATACATTCCCCACCGTATAATAATGATTGGTATAATAAAAACGAGTATAATGATTATTGCTTCCGCTTTTTCGAGGATAGATTTTGTTATAAGAGAAACTGTTTAAATCGGTATAATAAAAATAATAGGAGTAGTATCCTGCTTTCTCAAAAATGTTGCTATCTATAAATATATTTGTATTATAACCACCCGGACCTGAACTTTGTCCTTCGAAATAGAAACCGTAATATCCGCCACTGATACGATTGCCAATCAAACGTATACTGTCGCATGTACTACCGTATGTTTTATAAAACGAATAACAATCATACGAAGAGGATGTTGGGTTTGCTAATATATAGCAGTTTCTGAATTCAATATTCACACATTTTCCACTCATATAAACTCCTCTACCCATATTCCCGTCGGCTGTTGCATCGAAGGTAATGTCTTTAAAATAAAAATTACTAACATCCGATAATGTTAAAGCAGCACCGGTAGCAACGGTAAAACGAACATCCTCCGGATTACCGGTTTGAGAAGCAAATGTAAGTGTGTTAATGGAACTCATTCCTTTTACAGGTTTATCAATAACTAATCCGGCATAGGTCCCTGTGTCGAAAAGTAAAATGGTAGGACCTCCCAAACCACAATTATTTATTGAGGTTAAAGCTTCATCCAAATCGGCAAAGTCGGCATTGGTTCCACCTACTGTATAATTACCATAATACAATGAATCACACCCATAAATATAAAAAACAGCTGTGTCGTTATTCTTATTGTCATCCGTTCCGTTATTGGGTAAACTTGTCCATACTTTAATCGTATTAACACCACTTACCGGAGTAATATTTCCTAAAAAGACCGTATCTTGATCATAAGTTCTTAAAAGTCCTGACCAATTATAAGCTGTTTGCTGAACTCCGTTAACAGACCAATTCAAGACCATAGAAACCAATGAATCGGTTCCCATGTTTACAACAACAGCATTCACAGCCGCTTGTTGCCCCAATACGATGGAAGTATTCCAGTTGGCAGCACCAATACACGCAGCATTTAATGTAGTAGGGTAGAAAGTATATGCACCCATCCCCGTTTGACCTGCCCGGACAACGCCTTCTATATCTTTACCAACATTCGACAAAGCCGGACAGCTGATACCGGTATAATCGAATAATTTTAAACTCTGAGTAGAATCACCTAAAAATATCGGAATTAAACTAACCGAATGAGCATCATTGCCGGTGGCAGTTATCCAAGCACTCATACTTGATTGGCTACCATTGTAATATCCGATATAATTTGGAGAGTAGTAATTATTATAATCGCCGGCATACGTTCCCGATGATCCAACGTAGATAGGATGTCCATCAGGGGATAAATTCATAAAAATATTATTTTTACAATCAGTAACATTCGATCCTGCTATATAAATACAATTCGTATTACCTGTACCACCATATAACATAGAGTTGTTATAGATATCAACAGCACTATTATAAAAATTCATTCCATCCGAATAATCATTACTGTTACCTATTATTTCATTATTTGAAAACAAAGAACGTCCGGAAGCATTGTATACTCCTGCATAATATGCATTCACAAAATAAGGACTGCTAATACTATTCGTTCTTTGTCGGATTCTGTTTCCGTTAACAATAAAATTACACATATCAAAATACAATCCATTCCAATAGGAATTTGCATTTACAATACGAGTAAGTATGGTATTATGAGAAAAACTTTTTATATCGGAATATACAAAATAGCTTCCATATTGCATTTGACTCATAATAATATTACTGTCTACATATATATTTGTTCCGTATACAGAACTGGAATTTCCCCCATACAAATATATTCCGTAATAACCTCCCATGATACGATTATTTATAATACGTAGACTATCCACAACACCGCTACTTCCTTTATAAATGAGAGCATAGGGATTATAATCCATAGATAAAGTGTCGAATAAGAAATTACAATTCCTGATTTCGAGATTGGAAATATTATTTGTCATTTGAATACCATAAGTGTTTGAAGAATTATACACGGTATCGTAAATAGTAATACTTTTAATATTTAAATCCCTCACTCCATCCAAATAAATGGAATAAGAACCGTTGGATCTGCAAATTTTCACACTGTCGGCATGATTAGCCAAAGAAGTAACGGTAAGATTATGACCTCCCATTACGTTTGATAAATCAGGGATAGATATTGGATCATAAAAACCACTTTGAAACTGCAAGCTAATATCCCCCGAAGCACCGCACATGCTAATTATCTTTATAGCATCATCAAATGAAGAGAAATTAGCTCCCGCTTTATTTCCGATAATATAATTGCCTGTTAAACTTCCACCGCATCCAAAGGTAATAACCCTCAATGTGTCATCAAAATTAATGGTATCGGCAACACCATTAGGCATACCGACCCAAATAACAAGGGTGTCATATCCGGTTGATTTAGGAGTATAAGATCCTATTAAAACAGAGGTATCTTGAAAATCATCGGGTAAATTCCCTGTCCAACTATAAGGCGTTTGTAATACACCATTTAATGTCCAATTTATAGTACATTGCAATAAATTTTTAAAACCGCTGTTTTTAATACCCACATTCACATTGGTTGGTTGTCCTGCAATAACCGAAGGTTTAGGACTATTGATTTTTACCAAAGAAGCGGAATTGCTATCTCCCGGAACACTCATTAAATTTAATTTAATATTCGGGCGGGTATAGGACATAGTTCCCGTCGAAGTCGGGAAACCCGACCAATTAATGTTGTAAACCATTCTATAATCAGGAGATGTGGAAGTGGAAATCCATTCGGGATAAGGATAATCGTAATCCCCTTTTTTATTTAACCAATAAACCATCAGATTTTTCCCTGCAGGTAATAAAAATCGATCATTTAAAGTAATTGTAATCCAACCAGCAGTATTGGGACTATAACTCCCCGACCAAACCAAAGTAGCTCCGTCAACGCCAGGGTCCACCCAATTGGCATTAATAAAAGCATCTTCATCTACTGCTTTAAAATAACAAGACTGGTTTTGTGCAATTGTTGCCGTTTGATAATTCTGCCAACTTAACTTATCGATAAAAGCACTTTGTCCCTGTATTATTTCCGAACCCAAATATAACATTTTAGCCCATCCGTATTCATAATAACCGCAATAAGGAGCATAATATTGAGTAAGGCTGCCGTTACCAACAACCACTTCACCACTGGTATTTCCTGTTGCTCGTTTGATATAATAATGACTCGAAATTTTTAATACATTTCCAGATGTATCTTTGCCTGTAATGGAATAAGTAACGAAAGTTCCAAAATACTTTTGAGGTAGTGTTGCAAACCATAAACTATCCCCTCCGTCTTTGCTGGTCATTACAATACTGTCGTAGGTTGTTACATTATTAAATGTATAAGAAATATGTAAAACAGGTGTAATAATGGGAGCCATTGTTCGCGATGCTACTTTTGCGTTAATAACATAAGGACCAGTTGAAAAAACCGTATCATTGACCAAAGGACTTAAAAACTGAACGGCAGGTAATTTAATTTGCGAATTAGCACCCCAAAACTCAATATCATCCAACAGCCATCCATAGGCAAATTGAGTTCCCATTATCGTTCCTCTTTTTATTTTAAAACGAAAACGCACTTCTTCCCATCCGGCTTCGGCCGAAAGATCGAATGTTTCGGTTTTCCACCATGAATTTGTCGGTATGGCAAGGGAATCTTTTGGCATCCAATCGGAATAACTTTGATGACTGAATTTTTGCCCTTTGTATTGATTCGAGCTACCATCGTATGACGACATGGGTATTCTTGTCCATGTAGCTCCAATTTGATTAATTTGATATTCAACTGTAACTAAATCACTGGCCGAAACTTTACAAATATGTTTAAATGTCAGCAATAAATGTGAATATTTTTCAAAATTAAACCAGGATGTTGTCATCATGGAAGAATCTCCCGTATGGGAGGGAATAAGTGCATGCATGGAATTAGGCGAACTAATACTGTAGGAAGGATCACTTATCCATAAGTTACTAGGAGTGAATGTGTAACCGGATAGAGTAGTGTCAAAATTCTCAGACCATAATATAACAGGTTGAGATTGAAGTTCTGCAAGATACAGAACAAACGAAAATAATAAAATTAAATGTTTCATTTTTTTTACTTTTTAACTTTTTTTACTTTTTTTAAACTTATTTACTTGTTGTTTTTTTAATTATTGATGTTTTTTATTTGTTTATATCTGATTTTAACCTATACTATAAATTAATCATTGAATATAGGATCTCCACCCATTTGAACGGCTGTTTTTCTAATTTTTTTTGCTAAATCGTTATTTGATTTTCCATTTAAGGCATGAGAAACGGTTTTGGTGGTTACGCCAAATAAATTTGCTAGTTTAATACCACTTCCGTGTTTGGCTTTTACTTTCTTTATTTCTCTTTTATTCATTATTTGTTTTATTTGTTTTTTTTTGTACTTTTGCTCTGGGTTAAATATTAACATTAGTAAACTAAAGATTCTCCGGTGCAAATATACAACATATTTCGCCGTTTGATAAAAAATATGCAAAAAAAATCGCCAATTAAAGAAAATATTTTGTATTTTGCTGATAGCCTAAATATTAGCCGTAGAGAATTTTATAGAAAAATCAATGTTTCGAGGGGAACTTTAGAGTCGGCTTCCGGCATTACGGAAGAAATATTGTCGAAATTTATCGCCACTTTTCCGGAAATTAATTTGCAATGGCTGATCCTTGGAAAAGGTGAAATGTATCAAGATAATAAGTTAAATATTAACCCGCTTTATAGTAAAACCCAAATTGAACAAAAAACTTGTGAAAAATGTGAAGAAAAAGAAAGAATCATATCCAGTCAACAACAAACCATAGAAACACAACAACAATTAATACGTTTTTTGCAAGAACAAATTCGAGAAAACAGGAATCAGTATATAGAAAAAATTAAAACGGAAACTTTGTAAATAAATAGCATATTAATGGCTACTTCTTCGGAAAAGAGAATTAATATATTTTATTTCTATAAGATAATAATCCCCTTCAAACAAAACCTCACTTATCAGTTATTACAAAATGAATTCTATACAAGAAACATTTATTTTGTTTTTCCTTGTTTATCAACAAAGTAATAATCATTTCCGATTTTTACAAAAGCCATTCCATCACAAAAATTTCCTGCCGAATGGTAATTGGGTGCAATTATCATTGAACCATTTTTATCGATAAAACCATAATTGCTACCGAATCGGACGTATGTTAATCCTTCGAAGAATGGATTGGATGAATCGTAAATCAAGGGGAGAACAACTTTTCCTTCATGATTTATAAATCCCCATTTCCAAGCACCATCGTTTCTTACCATAGCCAATCCTTCGGAAAAAGGGTAAACATTAGCATATTTGGGAGTGATAATCATTTCTCCCGTTTTATCGATAAAACCCCATTTTTCCCCCTTTTCAACGGCAGCCAATCCTTCCGTGAATCGATAAGCTAAGGCATATTTCATCGGAATTATTTTGTTGCCAATTTTATCAATAAAACCATATTTCCCTTTTATTGCCACACTAACAAGTCCTTCGGCAAACACATCGGCTTCATCATACTTGAAAGCAATAACTTCTTTGCCAGTTTTGTCGATAAATCCCCATTTATCTCCTTTTTTAACAGCGGCTAATCCTTCTGAAAACCGAATGGAGGCATCGAATGTAAGTGGAATAAGTTCCTTCCCGTTTTTATCCACGAAACCCCATTTCCCGTTTTTTTTAACTTGTGCTAATCCTTCGGAAAAAGGATAAGCTGTTTCATAAGTTAAAGGGGTTATTTCTTTATTGTTTGTGTCGATATAGCCCCAATAAACTCCTGATTTAACAGGAGCCAACCCTTCTGCGAAAGCATAAGCATTATCATATTGTGTAGGGATAACAACTTCACGACGAGTGTTAATATAACCCCATTTTCCTTTCCGTTTGACAGGAGCCAAGCCTTCCGAAAAATTGTAGGCATCTTCATATTTATAAAGCATCTCCTTGCAGTTTAATGTCATGGCAAAAATCGAAAAATCATAAGCGGCATTGTTTTCTTTATCTTTGTTATTCAACATGGCAAAGGCAAATGTTTTTTTAACGGTTTTACTGTAAAAACTAATGGCACTTATGTTGAGAACTATGGGTATATTCTTATCGAATCTAAAGACATCATAAATATATGCCCATCCGTTCGTGCCGATAAAAATAATGCAATCATTCTCTCCGAAAGTAAGATCTTTAGCCGTAAGGGTAAAGGCTATATCCGTTGACAATTTTAATCCCTTGGCTGAAATTATCTTCCCGTCTTCGATAGCGAATACTTTTTGAGGAGGATCGAAAACATCCGTACTGTCTCCTATTCTCATATTCATGGCATAAAAAACATAGCCGTTTAAGCAGGCAGGATAACCTTTGATAAAGTGATTTACCTTATAACCGCTGCTGTTAAACACATTTTTTACCTCTTCTTCGGTTTGTTCGCGAACGTAAGCAGCCACTTTTTCTTCATCCGTAAGGATTCTCTGTGCGATAGACACACCTGAAATCATTGTAAAACCAATCACAAAAAGGATAATCTTTTTCATTTTATGAATTTTAAATATATTTTAATATAACTAATTATTTATATAACACTTATGTTAAATACTTTACAAGCATCTTTTTTAAAGATGCAAAAATACAGTATTTGTGAATACAAAATTGACAACATCTATAAATAGGATAAATCTTATGTTGAAAATGGATAGTAATCGGATGCTCAATGAATGGCTTTCCATCGCCAAACGAAAGTAATTCAATACTGTACGATTTAAATCTTAACATCGTTACAGATCATGATCGAAGCGAAAAATCCCATGACTTTATAGTCAATTCATAATTTTCAATTCATAATTGTTTTCCGCTTATGGATTAAACCGATTTATAAAAATAGTATCTTTGCAGAAAAATAAATATGCTATATATGGACAAAAAAAAGAGCGGTCTATGTTCCTTCTTACTTTCATGAAAATGTTTAATCTATATTTACACATTAAAAATCATATGATTTAAAGAATCAAGATAATAAACTATAAATAAATGACTTGCCCCTATAGTTCAACGGATAGAACGAAAGTTTCCTAAACTTTAAATCCAAGTTCGATTCTTGGTGGGGGTACAATTAATTAATGTATAAAGATGGGTTTATTTTCATTTTTAACAAAAGACAAAAAACAATCCTTAGATAAAGGATTAGAAAAAACAAAAGAAGCCTTTTTTAGTCGTTTGTCGCGTGCAATAGTCGGAAAAACCAGTGTTGATGATGAAGTGCTTGATTCGCTTGAAGAATTACTGATTACTTCCGATGTGGGTGTAGAAACGACTTTGCGCATTATTCAACGTATTGAAGATAGAGTAAAAAAAGACAAATACTTGGGAACAAAAGAATTAAACAAAATATTAAAAGAAGAAATCGTGCAATTACTCACCGAATCGGTAACGGAAACATCGGAAGCTTTTGGTTTACCCCAAACAATGAAACGACCCTACGTAATCATGGTTGTAGGGGTAAACGGGGTGGGAAAAACCACTACTATTGGCAAATTAGCCTATCAGTTCAAACAACAAGGTTATGAAGTCGTATTAGGAGCTGCCGATACTTTTCGGGCTGCTGCCGTTGATCAGTTGAGTATTTGGGCGGAACGCGTCGGGGTTTCGATAGTGAAACAAAGCATGGGTTCAGACCCTGCTTCGGTTGCTTACGACAGCTTGAAATCAGCATTGGCAAAAAAGGCCGATGTGGTGATTATCGATACCGCAGGTCGTTTACATAATCGGATTAACCTCATGAACGAATTAACAAAAATTAAGAATGTCATGAAAAAATTGGTGCCTGATGCACCCCATGAAATATTATTGATATTAGATGCCTCGACCGGTCAGAATGCCATTGAACAAGCCCGGCAGTTTATAGCGGCAACCGAAGTTAACAGCTTGGCATTGACAAAACTCGACGGAACCGCCAAAGGCGGTGTAGTGTTAGGCATTTCCGATCAATTTAAAATTCCAGTGAAATACATCGGCATAGGAGAAAAACAGGACGACTTACAAGCATTCGACCCTGTGGCATTTGTCGATTCCCTTTTTGATGATTAAAACATTCAAACTACATGATAGTTGAAATTGATAAAAATTCTGGCTTTTGTTTTGGAGTTGTTAGGGCTATAGAAGCAGCTGAAAAACAAATGCAAAACAATGAACCTTTGTATTGCTTAGGTGATATTGTCCACAACAACGAAGAAGTGAACCGACTGACAAAAATGGGATTAACAATTATTTCACATAATGAATTTCAAAAATTAACAAACACAAAAGTGTTGATACGTGCGCATGGTGAACCTCCACAAACTTATCAAACCGCAAAAGAAAACAACATTACATTAATTGATGCCACTTGTCCGGTAGTGCTTAAACTACAAAAAGACATAAAAAAAAGCTTTGAAGATGCTATCTTTGCAAACGGACAAATACTTATTTTCGGCAAAGCCGGACACGCAGAGGTAATCGGACTGCTGGGTCAAACACAAAACAAAGGCATTGTGATTACTTCTCTAAAAGATATAGATGCTATTGATTATGATCGTCCTGCAAAAATGTATTCCCAAACCACACAAAGTGTTGAAGAATACCAAACCATAGTTGCAGCCATTCAGGATGCATACGAACAAAAAGGGAATGCCTCTCTTTTTCAGTATTACGACACCATTTGTTATCGTGTGGCAAACCGCGCCAAAGAAATCGAACAATTTGCTTCACAATACGATAAAATAATTTTCGTTTCGGGCGAAAAGAGCTCTAACGGTCTCTACTTATTTGAGATATGTAAAAAAGTGAATCCTCTATCCTTTTTCATATTTAACCGAAATCAGTTAAATTACATATCTTTCAACAAAAACGACCGTATAGGCATTTGTGGTGCCACTTCTACTCCTATGTGGCTAATGCAAGAAATAGCCGAAAGCATTAGGAATAAAGAATAATTGTTTCACTTCTTATCTGATATAAACACTTGACAACTATTCATCAAATTATGTGTTTTATGTTAAATTCTTTATTTATACTATTACTGTTCAACAACAGCTAAAAGATTCTTTTCATCCATTCCTAACGATCAGAATCTTTAAATAATAGTGCTATTTATACCTGACAATAATAATATGATATTAAAACAGTATTCCATACTCAATATTTTCTAAAAAAACCATTTTATATTTTCGGGATTTTATTGAATCTTTTCCGATTTTTTATTTTTAAAATTTTATTTTTTTTATTATAATAAGGTTTGTTTCCTAAAATCAAGCTTTATATTTGGTGTTTTTTATTATAAAACACAAAAAAAAACATTTTTTTTTAAAAAAATAAAAAACCAATAAAAAAATGGTGTATATTTGAACACCGAAATGTTAATAATTAATCTACAATGGAAATAGGCTGTTTTGACCAAATGAAATTAAAAAAAATAAATGTAAAACATTTATTTATATTACTATTGCCTATACGTTTCCCTCTGTTTTTTCGAAATATTAACTCATTTTAATAATAAATCCATGTATAAAAAAAACATAAAAATCCTTCGAAAAAGGCTATTCGCTCGAGAAAATGAAAGAAATTTTGTTTTAAATAAAAACTTACAATTGTAATCATTAAGTTATGCTTAAAAATTTGGAAAATAATAAATATAAAAATTAAAAAATATAAATAATAAGTTAAATGATGAAAAAGTTTACAGTAATATTTGGATTAATGGTATGTATTATGTCTGTGAGTGCACAATTCACCACTATAGCAGATGTAAAGTTTAGCACAAGTGTACCGGCAGGATGGACTGTTAGTCCTGCAGGAGGATGGGTAATCGACACCCATTTATATGTTAGTAGCCCGTCGTCAATTCTTGGTTATGTACCCAATTCATTAGGAGATTCGGTGGTATTAACATCGCCTTATTATGACTTTAGAACTTATTCCTATGTTTTTCTCCGTTTCAGTCATATTTGTAAAGTAACTTCCAATGATATATGTAAAGTTTATTTACAAGAAAATTATACCGGGGCAAAATGGAAAGAACTTCCCACTACTTCCTATCAAGGAGATAATAATATGGCATATAGAAACAATCGCTTTAGTCATGAAAGCTACAGTGATTGGGTGCCATCAGATTCTTTGGCTGTACCAACCAATGCATGGTGGAAAACCGAGCCGTTTGATATTTCCGATGATGCTTCTTTTGCACAAGTAAGGTTTAAGTTCATCATTAAAAGAGGAAATGTTTTATGGACACAGTTTGCCTACGGATGGTTAATCGACAATTTCGAGTTAATGGCATCCAATTATCAAATCGCACCACTTGATGTAGAATTTTTAAGCGGTTGTCCAACTGATACGGTTTATAATACAGGACCATTTACTATTACTGCAAAAATTGCCAGCCGATCGATAGCACCTCTTACAAAACCTATTTCTTTATATGTAAAATACGTATTTAATAATACAACAACTTATGATACTTTACCCATGACAATGGTAGAAGGTGACACAATATGGAGAGCCGTTATTCCCCAAAAAGCATACGGTACTTCCATAACTTATAATATATATGCTACGGACACCTTAGGAAATAACGGATCCGATGTCTCGGCTTTTTATATTAAAAGGATAGTCGTCGGCGATTTTACCGGTTATGTAACCATAGGGAATAATCAAACCAACACTTATTACAATATACTTTATTATGCCTATTACAGTTGGACTCGTCAATTATATTTGGCTACAGAAGTCAATCCAAGTGGTGCAGGAGGTTTAATTACCAAAATTGCCTTCCGACCGAGTTCAACTTGGAATATTAATAATCAATCATGCTATTTAAAAGCAGTTGATGACACTATAATATCATCAACAAGTTATATAGACCCTGAAACAGACGGGTCAACCAAAGTATGGGAAGGCACTTATAATCTTTCGAGTAACACATGGAGTGAAATAAATTTAAGTAAACAATTTATCCTTCCGGCAGGAAAGAGTTTAATGGTTTGTTGGATTAATAAAGCCGGTTCAGGTAATACGACAACATGGGCAGCCACATCAACAACTCCTAGTTATAGAGCTGTTTACAAATATCAAAGTGGCTCTTTCCCTACCACAGCTGGAACAAGCACCTATAACCGCCCGGATTTTCGTTTATATATTGAAGGTTATCTTAGTGATACCAATAGTGTTGCACTATACAATATTGACAATCCCGGCGACAGTGTTGTTGCAGCTCCTTCACATCAAGTGCCTGTGATAGTAAGTATTAAAAATAAAGGTATACGCAATTTAGATTCATGCTATATCCATTGGTCAATTAATGGAGTTGTAAAACCTATTTACAAATGGCATGGACATCTATTAGAAGGATATACTACTCAACAAATTATTGGATATTACACACCTAGTATTAATAAATACGATACTATAATAGCATGGACAAGTAATCCCAATGGAACGGCCGATGCAACCACAAACGATGACACATTACAGAGAATTGCATTCGGAGTTACAGGTTTGGATATGCATTTTACGGATGCATATGGAGACACGGTATTTACAACCGGACCATTTTATATTACAGCAAAAATAATATCACGTACATTACAAGCTGTACCACAACCTGTCAGATTAAAAATTGCAGCAACTTATCAAGGGGTAACATCATATGATTCAATAATCATGAATCATTTAGGGAATGATATTTATGCTTGTAATACACCTCAATATAAAATGGGGTCACAACTTGTTTTATCCATAATAGTTCGTGATAGCGTTGGAAATAACGTAAATATTACTAAAAGCTTTCATTTAAAACGAGGTGTTATTCTGAATTATGATTCCATAAGCGTGAATCAATTTAGCGACGGAGGAACTTGGGCGGCACCATTTTGGACAAGCTCAGTAATGTGTTGGTCTAAATCAGTTTACAGTCCGTATTTACTAGGAAACAGAACAGACACAATATTAATTAATGGATTATCATGGTATGGCGGTTATAATAGCACCTATTCACCTTTGAGTGTTCGTGCTAACCAACGAATTTATTTTAAAATAGTACCGGATTCAACAATTACAAATTCCAATTATGAAGATCCGTTAACCAATGGTTATACTTTAGTTTGGTCTGGTGGAATCACCACCCCCGGAACACCTCACAACTGGTTTGGTGTTACTTTACAGAACCTATTTTATCTCCCTCCCGGACAAAGTTTAATCGTTTATTTGCTTGATAGTACAGGAGTCGGAACGCCGGGCAACAACTTTGCTTTTTACTATATGTCTTCCTCGGGAGGTGTTACTACGACTTATCAGTACTCCGCAACACCAACCACTTTTGCAAATATGAATGGTAGTTCAACAAATTATATTCCACATTTACGTTTGTATTTAACAAAAACAAAATCCGATAGCAATGCAGTCGGATTGTATTCGCTCGACAGCCCGCTACCACCTTCGGTGATAGCCAATCCGACAGGTTATCCAGTTAAAGTTACCTTACGCAATAAAGGATTGAAAAACTTAACATCCTGCCAAATTGGATGGTCATTAAATGGTGTTAATCAAGGCAATACTAATTGGTTTGGCAATTTACTGGAAGAGTTTAACGATACTATTACTATCGGTTGGTATTATCCTTCTCCAAACATGACGGATCAAATTGTCGTATGGGTTAAAAACCCCAATGGATTCATTGACCCCACCTCAAGCGACGATACCATCAAAGTCAATATATTTGGACAAGCAGGTATAGATGCAAATTTCATTGAGCCCTTGGTAGATGATACGGTATATTATAACGGACCTTTTAATATTTATGCAAAAATAATCACAAGGACAAGCACCCCTTTAATTAATCCCGTATTAAAATATAATTGGACTTATCAAAGCATCCCCTACAAAGACTCCATCGTAATGACGAATCTTTCGGGTGATTCGATATGGTTCGCATCCATCCCTAAAAACATATTCGGGTCTACCATAAATTATTCAGTTACTGTTATCGATAGTTTTGGAAGTACTATAACTATCTCATCTTACTGTTATTTACAAAGAGGTGCGTCTGATAATATTACAGATACGGTAATTATTGGCAACATGTCGGGGACAGGTCTTTATGTACTTCCTTTTGATTCTCGCTATGCGTATTCGTGGTCGCGAAATATGTTCTTAAGTTCGGAAATCGGGAATACCATAGATACCTTAACAGTCATAAAAATTGCATGGAAACCTACAAGTTCAGGTGTTATAAGTCGATCAAATCAGACAATGTATATGAAAGCTGTTGATGCATCCGTAACAACATTAGATCCAAACAATATTAGATTCAGTCCGAAAGATGACGGAGCTACTTTGGTTTGGCACGGTGGACTGACAACTGACGGCACTTTGGATTGGCAAGAAATCACATTATTATATCCATACCCTATTCCTAAAGGGAAAAACTTGATAATGTATTTTATGGATAGTACTGGAGCCGCAACCGGCAATTACCCATGGCATTGCGCTAATTCAAGCAATATGGCAATGTTCAGCTCTGACGGTCAGATAACTCCCAGTCATTTGGTCGGTGCCATGTTACCTTATAGATCCTATAACCGTTTATGCTTAGGCAAAATGACTTATGATCAAAATGCTGTAGGTATTTATGCTATTGATTCTCCTCAGGACACTATTATGATGACCCCTGGTTTGGTTCAACCGGTAAAAATAACAATTGAAAACAAAGGCATTAATAACCTTGATTCCTGTCTCATTCATTGGAGTTTGAATGGAGTATTCCAATCAACAACACATTGGAATGGTCATTTACCGGAAAGATATATTGACACTATAACAATAGGTTATTATAGTCCTAATGCTGGAAATACAGATAGAATTGTCGTTTGGGCGGATATGCCAAACGGACAAAAGGATACACTTTCAACCTATGACGACACCCTTAAAGTACACTCATTTGCCAAAACAGGTTTAAAATTATGGTTTGCTCCTCCCTACATAAAAGACACCATATATTATATAGGTCCCTTCCAAATCAATGTTATTGCAAAATCCCTTACCTTGCAATCCTTAGGAACGCCACGCTTATTTTATTCCTATACATTTAATAATATAACAACCAACGACTCTTCCTTTTTGAGTCATATTTTCGATTCATTATGGAGAGTAAACATTCCTGTTCAAGCGTATGGTACAAAAGTCAATTATTTTATATCAATGTTCGATAGCATTGGCAATCATATTCTTATTGCAGATTCATTTTATGTGAAACGACCCGGTAGTAATAACATTGTCGATTCCATTCAAATAGGAACCAGTCTGACAGGAGGAAATTATTCCTATCCTTTCAATACGAATGGCAATGGAGATAATTGGTCCCGTTCATTATACCTCAGTCAAATGATGGGAAACTCCAATTATCCTGTTACTATTGCCGGTATTTCTTACGTTACAAGTAACAATTATTCTCATACAAGATATAATTCACAATGCTATTTAAAAGCTACTTCTGCTACAGTTATTGGAACTTCAAACACTTATGTTGACCCTATCAGCGATGGGGCCACGTTAGTATATACCGGAACTTGGACTACCAAAACCGGTTGGAATCAATTCATTTTCGATACTCCCTTTGAATTACCTCAAGGCTATAACTTATTGGTATATTGGGTTGACACCTCTTCTTTAAACCTATGTAACAACAATTCCACAGTTAATTGGGCTTATAATCAAACTTCAAATTTGGGGGCTAATTATACTGCTACCGACCGTCATTTCACCAATTACTATTGTCAAAGTTCAGGAGGTGGGTCTCAAGCATATCTCCCAACTACTTTATTCTATCTTGGAATGAATAAACAAGACAGTAATTCGGTGGCTTTAGTAGACGTGTTATCACCTACCGATACAGTGCAATCCTATCATAACACTCCTATAAGCGTGATAATTAAAAATAAAGGAATGAAAACCTTAACATCTTGTGTTATTGATTGGACTATAAACGGTGTAGCACAAACAACTTACCCATGGACAGGCAATTTACCAGAAGATTTTGAAGAAACAGTAACACTAGGATATTTTACACCAATAAAAGGAAATACCTATAATTTTACTTTTACAGTTACGCTACCAAATAATGTGTATGATTCTATGACCTATGACAATGTTTTGACACAAAAAACTTATGCCGATTTTAAAGGGAAGAATTTATCAATGCAATTTATCATTTCACCAGTTAACAATCCATACGAAGTTTGCTTCCCTGAAAGTACTACAGTAGGTATAAGGGTTGCAAACACAGGTAATGTAGCCTTATTATTGAATAATGATCCGATTACATTTTATTATAAAATAAACGGGCCTATTAATGTTCAAGATAGTATCGTACTCACCAAAGGCATTTTTGCCGTAGGAACAAAAGATTTTATTATTGATACTGTTTTGGATATCAACCAAGCAGGCATTTATCATTTTGAAATCTATTTAAGTTGTGCATCCGATACCTTGCATTTTGATGATACTATTCGCATGGATTATCAAGTAAAAAAACTTTCTTTACCCTATGATAACGATTTCAGCACAGCTACATCCGATATTAGTTTTATTCAAAATGCCGGTTATGTGAAATGGATACAAGACCCTAATCCGACTATGACACCTGTATACGGAACGGGAGCTCTATATTTTAATTCCGCTATAGGGATTGGACAAATTTCGACTGCAATGATGAACTCCATTAATTTAAAAAATACCTTACTCCCTACTTTAGATTTTTGGTTTGCTCACGACACATTGAATTCCAATAAACAAGATAGAATTGAAATACAAATTTCTACCAACGGATATTCATTTAATACAATACAAACCATTAATCGATATAATGCTAACTTTGCTAATCCCGGATGGCAAAAATATACCGTTGATTTATCTAACTACACTTCCGAAACATGTGTTATCATAGCATTTAGGGCTATCAGTGCAGGAGGTGGTAATATGTGGATTGATCGTATTGCCATCAATTCCGCTAAAGAAATGAGCGTTCTATTGGACATTCCAAAAGAAGAGGACCTAATGGCATGCGACTTGGATCATAAGGAACTTAAAGTAAAGATTTCAAATAACACCTTATTGCCTATTGATTTCGACCAAATTCCTGTTATATTGACATTAAATATTAGCGGTGCAAAAACACTTTCTTATAAGGATACATTAACAGGTGTACTGAACGGAAATACCGAAATGGATATAGTATTGGATTCCGATTTTGATTTCAGTCTTGACGGCACCTATAATTTCCGTGCTTATATATCAAACATCGACGATATTCCTGATAATGACACTGCCACATCGAGTGTTGTTATTTCACCTGACATTTACCTCGTATCTTTAGATCCTGTAGGCATAAGATCCATAAAAGAACATGTATATCCGAGTGTTTTATTACGTAATACGGGTAATTTAACCATCAAAGAAGTTCCCATCCGGATCAAAGTGAATGGTGGCAATGACGTTACCGAAACAGCTTATATTGAATTAGCTGCCGGAAACGATACTTTATATACACTCAATACTCCTTATGTTGTACCTTTAGAACCAACTTATGATTTAATGATAATTACCGAATTGAGTTGTGATCCCGTAAGAAATAACGACACATTACGTTCAACGGAAAATGTAAACGAACCTGCCATTAAAATACAGAATATACTTTCCCCAAGTTCGAGTATTTGTGATTCAGGTTTGACTGAAATTTATCCGCAAATTGTTATTAATAATACAGGTAATCCCGACATTGATGTGGTTGTTTATTTAAGTATGGATACAACATCTCACGTCTTTGCTTCTTTAGTCGATACCATAGCTTTTGTGCTTTCCGGAACAACAACCTATAATTTCACTAAATCTTATATTGTTCCCAATATGCCGACTAATTCGACCTATAATGTAAAGGCATATATCTATTCTCCTACTTATACTTATTCACAAACAGCCTGTGTGATTTATAAAAAGGAAGACAATAACATTTCGACGCAAGATAAAGACAATTGGACCCTCGGTCAGAACATACCCAATCCCGCTCAATCAAACCTTGTTATTCCTTATACTATTCCTCGCGAAGGAGAAGTATTATTTAAAATAATGAGTATAAACGGGCAAGTGCTTTACGCTAATACAATGCATGTTCTTAAAGGAAGTCATCTTTTGGAATATAACATTGCATCCTTTGCCGATGGTATTTATTACTACAGCATGGAATACGAAGGAGAACGCATCATTAAAAAAATGACCATTCAAAAATAAATAATAAAGCATGAAGGGTAGCTTTCATACTACCCTTCTTTTAAATAAATAATCATTAGAAAAAATATAAAATATAATAAAAATGAAAAAAGTTTATAATAAATCAATCGCGGTTTTATGCTTAGCAATGTTAACATACCTTCCCGTTAAAGCACAAATGAGCGGGACTTATACTGTTGGGTCCGGAGGGACCTATTCATCTTTAACCAATGCTTACAATGCTTTGGTTAGTGCCGGCATTAATGGACCCGTTGTTTTGTCGGTTATATCCGATTTATCCGGTCAACAGACTCTAAATGGAAGTGTTAGCGGTGCCAGTACTACAAATACCATTACCATTACCGATACTACCGGACAAAATACTATCGGGATTAACAGTAGCTATGCACTACAGTTTTCCAACGGAGTGAATAATGTTATTGTTAAAGATATTACCATTGGGGACCCTAGCTATAGTTATCAATATGCAGGAGTTTATTTTAACACAAGTTCAACACCTCATACCAATATAGAATTTAGAAACTGCCATATTAATGCTACCGAAAATACTACAAGTTCAAATTATTATGCTGTATATTTCCCGGGTAATGGTACAGATTATATAAATAATATACGATTTATTAAGAACACCATCAACGGAGGATATTACAATTTCTATTTGTATTATACTTCCGCAACCCAAAGCAATATGTCTTCAAGAGTAGGCATTACTATTGATAGCAATATATTAACCAATGCCTATTATTGCGGTGTTTATTCGTATTACTATGGGTATTATCCAAGTATATCCTATAATACAATTATTTCTCGTAATTCTGCAGGTTCCTATTATGGTATATATTGTGATAATTATACCACCATTGATACGGTAACAGGAAATAAAATATCCGTTACCTCAAGCAGCCAAGCCTATGGGATGCGATTTTATTACTACCAAAACTATGGCAGTTCATACGGTGCAAACGGCCCGATGTTTATTAGCAATAATGAAATAAGAATTCTTTCAAGCGCCAGTACTTCCTATGGTTTATATTGTTATCAAAATTCTCAATTTGACATTTACCATAATTCCATTTATGTTAACGGAACCAGTACTTGTTACGGTGCCTATTTTTATCAAAACAGCTCAAGTTATAAAACAACATTCAAAAATAATATTATTCATATAAATTCTACAAGCAGTCAACGCCCTATTTACTTCGGTTCAACCAACTTTTCATCAAGCTATTGCACACTTGATTATAATAACTATTACACTACAGGAGGTTCAACTAATTATTATGGCAGAACCAATTACAATACTTTATCATCTTGGCAATCGGCTTGCAGTCAAGAAACCAATTCAACAACACTCACTTTAAATTACTTAGACTTAAATAAAAGCATGGAATTATCCGGTTATACCGGATTAACTTGTTTACAAGTGAGCGGTGTAAACAAAGATATTCGAAACAATAACAGAACATCAACATGCTATAAAGGATGTTACGAGCCTTTTATGCTTGATGCGGAAGTAAACATAGGCAACGGTACTTCTTTATATGGTATAATCAACCAACCGACTACCATTAACACAAGACTATCAAACAGGGGATTAAGCACGATAACAGCTACTAATATCGGATGGTCTTTTAAAGATACGGTAAAAACACCGGTTTCATATTCAGGCACATTGTTAAGCGGCTCAGATACTAATTTAACTCTTGGAAATGTAATACCAACCTACGGATCAACAAATCCCGTAAAAATATGGGTGAATAGTGTTAACGGTACCGGTGATCCCAATTCATCGAATGACACAATATTATTTAATATTTTCGGATGTGATTCGGCATTAAGCGGAACCTACGTAATAGGAGGTGCCGGAGCCGATTTTGCCACTATAAATGATGCTATTGCACCTTTAATGAATTGCGGTATCAGCGGGCCTGTTACCTTTCGGATAAATAGCGGTATTTACAATGAAGCCATCATTATGTCAGGAAGCATTATCGGTGCAAGTACAACGAATAAAGTAACATTTACTTCCACTGCAGGACATGCTGACAGTGTACAGATTTATGTTGCCGGTACTACCTGTGCTTTATCGGAAATAAGCTATGTGAATTTTACTGATATAACACTAGGCACAACCGCAAATACAGGAGAAAAAGCTATCGTATTTGATGGAAATTGTAGCGATATCGAATTTAACAGATGTAATATGTATGCCTATACAAGTGCAACATCCAAATCTTATATTCCTGTATCGTATAGCAACTCAACTTCAGGAAAATGTTTATCAAACGTTAAATTTATCAAAAACACCATTAGTGGAGGTTATGTTAATATGCTTTTCTATACCACACAATCGGTTGGAGAAAAATTTATGGGAAGCGTAACGATCGATAGTAATTTAATGACCGAAGGTTACCGTGGCGGTATAGCACGAACATTGGAATATAGCAGTACCTATTATATGTATTTCCCTAGTATTTCCTATAATACAATAATCGGGAGAGCTGCAAGTTCTTCCTATCAATATGGTATTTGTCTGGGAAGCGTAGAAACAAATCCTACTACTTACGGTCAATATGATGTTGTGGATAAAATTGTAGGGAATAAAATCAAACTGCAGATTAATTCAACTTATGGGTGCGGAATTAATTTATCCATTTATCAAAACTATTATTCTTCAACAGGTGTTTCAGGAGCAGGAACACAATGTTTGGTAGCAAATAATGAAATCATTCATAATTCAACATCTGTCCAGTCTTGGGGTATTTATGCCTATTATTCAAAGGCTAACATTATAAATAATTCCATATATTTGAAAAACACATCATCCTCTTATTATTTATATGGCATATGGGTGTATAACTCTTCCACTTCCTATGGTCCCATGACCATTAAAAACAATAATATTGTTGTTATTCCACAAAATGCCGATTACGGGCATCCTATTTATTTCAACGATGGGGCTTCATATGCTAACAGTGCATATAAAATAATTGATTACAATAACTATTATAGTTCTGGAGGTTTGATCGGTTATATCGACGGTAATATTTCCGATTTAAAAAGTTTGCGTAGTATTACCGGGCAAGACCAAGGTTCAATAAGTCAATATCCTTCCTTTGAAAATATCCCAAACGACTTAAAGGTATATGGTTTTAATTTGTCTTGTCCTTCTTTTACAGGAGTAATTAGTGATATTGAAAACACAAGCCGAGGAACAACAACCGTGATGGGAGCTTATCATTTCACTTCGTATATCAACTACGACATTCAACCTTTTGCTCTAATAACCCCATCAACTATTGTTGTTAATGGTATTGATGAAATTGTATCTATCCGTTTAATGAATGTAGGAATCAATACCGTAACATCGGCTACAATTAATTGGAGCTTTAACGGTGTATCACAAACTCCCATTAATTGGTTGGGAAGTGTAAACAGCGGGAATTCGGTTATTGTTCCTATTGATACGATTACTCCCATCTCTGGGAAAAATACTTTAGTATTTATTACGTCTATGCCCAACAATCAAGTTGATACCGTTGTATTTAACGATACATTATCCGTGGACTTATTTGGATGCGATTCTGCCTTACAAGGGACTTATACAATCGGAAGCGGCGGACAATTTGCCAATATAACGAATGCTATAGATGCAATTAATAGTTGTGGCATAAGCGGACCGGTAACTTTCGCATTGCTTAGCGGCAATTATCCTCCTTTAAGTATCACTGGCGCTTTGAAAGGAAGCAGTACTATCAATACGGTAACCTTTACCTCTGTAGCAGGACATGCCGATAGTGTCATCATTGGGAATTCAACCACTTCAAATACAACAGCTTTAACTTTAGCAAATGCCGCCCATTTGATTTTTAAAGATGTTACCATCGGATTGTCCACTTCCTATACCGGTTACGGTGTTGAACTTAAAGGTTTATGCGAAAACATACTTTTTTACGGATGTACAATTCAAACATATAGTTCAGGAACAGGAAGTAATTATATAGGAGTGCGATATAACGGAACAAACTCATCAACTATGTATTTAAACAATGTACGCTTTATTAAAAATACCATTACTGGCGGATATTATAACTTCTATTTTAATTATGCATCCGGGAATAATGTTCCTATGCAGAACAAGACAAGTTCAATTATAATTGACAGCAATGTTATAAGTAATGCATACGCTTATGGTTTATATATAACCTGGATGAATCGTTTACCCAGCATTTCACATAACAGCATTATTTCACGTAACAACACACCAACAACATATTACGGCATCTATTCGTATTACTATAATACCATAGATTCAATGATAGGAAATAAATTTTATATTAGCGGAACAAGCACTTGTTACGGCATTTACGCTTCCTATTACCAAAACCAAAACACCACCTATGGTGCTTCGGGTCCTATGTTTATTGCTAACAATGAAGTAATCATTATTAACAGCAGTACGGCTTACGGTTTTCGGGATGACAGTTATTATCAATATTCTAGATTTGACATTTATCATAATTCCTTTTATGTATCCGGAAGCGGAACAAAATACGGGGTTTATTTATCACCCTATAGTGTAGATTACAAAATAAATTTTAAAAACAACAATGTATATGTAAGTACAGCATCAACCGGTTATATGATATATTTTAATTCTATTGGAAATTCCGGAAAAAATTATTGTTCAATAGATTATAATAATTATTATAAGCCCAGCGGAACTGCATATTATGGATCTACCTCTTATACATCATTAAGTGCATGGAGTTCTTCTACTTATAATCAGGATGTAAACTCTACTAACGCAGACCCCGGTTTCGGTACATCTCCTACTAATTTAATTCCTACTAATTGGTCAATGTGTCCTGTTATGAATGAGGTTGCTAGCGATATAAATGGCAGTCCACGTATTGGAATAACCTACAAAGGATGTTATACGGCTGTATTTAACTTAGATGCAGGAATTACTGAATTTGTAGGAATAGGACCTAAAGTTTCGGCAGGCACCAATGCTATTGTTGTTCGTTTAATGAACTATGGAACTGATACTTTAAAAAGCATCTCCGTTCAATGTTCGGTTGACGGGATTACACAAACCGTCGTTAATTTAAGCGGTTTATCGCTTACGCAATATCAAGATACCGTTATCACTATCGGAAGCTTTTCGGTGAGTGTTAATACAACCTATAATCTCAAGGCATGGACATTTAATCCTAACGGTACTTCTGACCAAAATATAGGCAACGATACAGCTTCATATACTACCGTAGGTTGTTTACAAGTATTAAATGGAATCTATGATGTAGGAGGAGGCAACAATGATTTTGCCAACATTGGCGCTGCCATGACTGCATTAACTACTTGTGGAGTATCAGGACCTGTTATATTACGTTTGGCAAGCGGAAATTACACAACATTGAATTCGTTTTCAACTGTTTATTCCGGTACAAGCGCCACTAATACGGTAACATTTACTTCTTTGACCGGAAACGCAAAAGATGTTGTTATTGGAAATGCATCGGGATCGGCCTTAACATTAAACGGAGCAAAATATTTACGATTTGAGAAAGTAACGATTGGAGATACCACCGGAGGAACAACTTATGGCGTATATTTCCAAAATGTAAACGAAAACATTGAATTTTATCGATGTAATATCTATTCCTCGGTAACTACAACCAGCACAAGCTATATTCCCGTTTATTATAACGCTACATCATCCGGGCAATATTTAAAAAATGTTAAATTTATTGCCAACAATATTAAGGGTGGATATGTAAACATGTGTTTATATAGCAGTTCAAACGTAGGAACCAATAATATGGGAAGTGTAATCATCGACAGCAATATCATGACCCAGGGGTATAGAGGAGGATTTAGCAGAAGTGTAACATCTTCTACTCCTTATTATATGTATTTCCCCAGTATTTCTTATAATACCATTATCGGGCGTGCAGCAAGTTCCTCTTATCAATACGGAATAGCATTGGGAAGCGTATACAATGCACCCGGCAATTACCCGTCATATTACGATGTGGTTGATAAGATGGTCGGCAACAAAATTAATCTTCAAATCACCTCCAATTATGGTTGTGGAATATGGTTAGGGTATTATCTGAATTATTATTCTTTCGATGGCATAAGTGGAAGCGGAACACAATCATTAATAGCTAATAATGAAATTATTCATAGTTCTGCTAACGGACAAACCTACGGAATCTACAGTTATTATTCAAAGGCTTATTTATTACATAATTCTATTTACTTAAACTCAACATCGTCTAGTTCGATGTATGGGATGTATATTTCAAATACTTCAACGGGTTACGGACCTATGACGATTAAAAATAACATTTTGTCGATTCATCATCCCGTTTCTTATCCGACTTCCGGTTATCCTATTTATTTCCAAAACGGAGGAGTATACCTCACCCAAGCATATAAAATAATCGATGGGAACAATTATTATAGCACCGGTAATTATGTAGGATATGCAGGCAATAACATCACCAGTTTAGCTGCGATGCAAAGTGTTACAGGACAAGACACCCATTCAATAAGTCAAAACCCCGGCTTTTTAAATCCGTCGCTTCATTTACATACATCAGGATCAACAATGTTAGTAAAACCCTTGAGTCTACTTAGCGTTGATATGGATGGAAAGGCACGTACAATGATAACCAATATGGGATGTTATCATGATTTTCTCCCCTTGGTATTGGACGTAAAAATGGAAAGCATCCTTTCGCCAACATCCTTAACGCCTGGAGTTACCGCACCTATTAGTGTAAATATCACTAATTACGGTTCAACAAGTATCGACTCGGTCAATATATATTGGCGTGTTAACGGAGGTGCCACACAAGTTTATCATTGGACAAACGGACCTCTTGCTTTATTCAATACTTCGTCTTCTATTAACTTAGGAACATTTGTTCCTATATCAGGATTTAATTCTATTGTGGTGTATGTAGCACAACCTAACGGTTCAAGTGATTTAAATACAGCCAACGATACGTTGAAGTTAAATCTTTATGCTTGCGATTCAATTCTTAGCACTAGAACCTATACCGTTGGAACAGGCGGGTATTTCACCAATGAATCGGAATTGATAAATACTTTAACTCATTGCGGTATAAGTGGTCCCATCGTTGTTGAATTCATTACAGGATCTTACGGCAGTTTAAATATCACAAATTTCCCCGGCAGCAGTACAAGCAATACCGTTACTTTTACTTCTGTTTCGGGTAACGCATCTGATGTAAATATCGGATCCGTAGGATCAGCTTTATCATTAAATCAATCAAGCAATTTAATATTTAAAAATCTTACTATTGGCTCAACAGCGGGTGTTACAACCTATGGTGTAGAAATACAAGGGATGTGTGAAAATTTATTATTTTATGGTTGTAATATTAATTCGGATATCAATACTACGAGCAGTTCCTATATACCCGTCATTTATAATAGTTCAAATGGTTCAACTTATTATTTGAAAAATGTGAATTTTATTAAAAACAATATTAATGGCGGTTATTACAATATGCTTTTTAACTATCCGGCAGGAAGCAGCAGTAATATGTCATCAACGGGCATGTCGGTCGTTATCGACAGTAATACCATGACAAATTCATATTATTCGGGTTTTTACTCT
>MWCE01000235.1 GCA_002069895.1 Bacteroidetes bacterium ADurb.Bin234
GAAAATCGCTCAACCTAAGGCGTTGTGAAAATTAAATAGGTTTAATACGTTCTTTATTTTTAGAGGAAAAATACACATTTTTAGTGAAGAGATAAAAGTGAAAAGTGAAAAGTGAAAAGTTTATATCCGTTTCCCATGTTTTTTCGTTCCGAGGTATACGTAGCTGTTGAATATAATATATATACTTAACTCCCGGTTGTTTTCACCGGGCTCCATTCCCTATCACAAAATACCTAGCAGGCGCTATAAAATTATATAAGGTGTAATTGAAAATTTCCTACTGTTCTATTGGTCCTGTTAGGCGCCAATCGGAGGTTGAGTAGGCGCCAATTGGAGGCTGAGTAGGCGCCAATTGATAGGAACGGCATGTGTGTTAATCGTTCATGGGTAACCATTCATTCAATGATCGATAAAGTGGGAGTGATTGATTTTTTAATTATGTTTATTCAATCATCACTTTTGTGGCTTTTTTGAACTGAATCGATTGTAAAGCGCATTTGAATTGTATAAAACAGCCATAATATCACTTTGTGTTACGGTGGATCGTTTTTCGGCATACTTAACAAAATCTTTAATGTATTTTGTCCCTTTGTAGTTTATGACTGCACAATACTTTACTTTTCCGCCGCCTTTTACTCCCGCTTCGGTGCATTTACGAATTTTGTATTCCATGGTTTTAATTTTTTAATTATTTATAAATGAGTTTGTTTAAAATGAAGGAAAAAATAGTGTTTTTTTTCATGTTCCATCCATTTTAAATCTGAGCAAAAATATATTTTTTTTTCATATAAAACGATTAATGGAAAAATATTTCGTAAAAAAATGAAAATAAATACTATACGGAGATATTAAAAACGAAACATTCATTTTATTACGATTTTGTGATGCATTATATCGAAAAAGATAATTACTATTATCGGATAAAATCCAACAGATTCTGAGCGAAGCGAAGAATCTGTTACTCATAACTTATTTTTCCCGACAACAATGAATAATACTATAAAAAAAGAGGGTGTTTTTTTTAATTTAAACACCCTCTTGGCAATATTTATGTAAAATCATTCTTTACAAAGTATGATATGCTTTGATGATTTCGCTTCCGATAGCGATAGCTTTTAAATTATCGGGAATTAATTTATGGTGACGTTCGGGTAGGGATTTTTCCAATCCTTTACGCATAAATTCTTCCTGAATAATGGGTTTATATTTTAAGAACCCACCTAAAACTATCATATTGAATAATTTCGAAATACCTATTTCGGTAGCTTTGTCGGTAGCGGCAATTTGATAGATATTGATGTCTTTCCTTTCGGGATGACGGGTGATGCCGTTTGGGTCGTAAATTAACATTCCGCCGGGTTTCACCGATTTTTCGAATTTATCCATGGATTGTTGATTGAGTATGATTGCCGTATCAAAAACGGAGAGTACGGGTGAACTGATGCGTTCGTCGCTGATGATTACGGTAACATTCGAGGTGCCGCCACGCATTTCGGGTCCGTAGCTGGGCATCCAACTTACTTCTTTATTTTGCATAATACCGGAATAGGCGAGTATTTTTCCCATGGAAAGTACGCCTTGTCCTCCGAAACCGGCTATGATTATTTCTTCTGTCATATTATTATAATTTTATCATTTAGACATTCCGTTATTTACTTATTTCGACACTTTTAAATCACCAAGAGGGTAGAAGGGCAACATATTTTCTTCCAACCATTGATTGGCTGCTGTGGGTGTCATTTTCCATCCCGAATTGCAATTGGAAACGATTTCGACAAAGGAAACGCCTTTGTTCTCTTTTTGGTTTTCAAAAGCTTGACGGATGGCCCGTTTGCATTTACGCACCAAAGCAGGAGTATAAACTGCCTGACGTGTAACGTAGCATGTGCCGGGGAGTTGAGCTAAAAGTTCGGTGATTTTTAATGGATTTCCCATTATACTGGTATCTCTTCCGTAAGGGGAAGTAGAAGTTTTCATATCTTCGAGGGTGGTGGGAGCCATTTGTCCGCCGGTCATACCGTAGATACCGTTGTTGATAAATATCATGGTGATATTTTCGCCGCGGTTGCAGGCATGGATTGTTTCGCCGGTACCGATAGCAGCCAAGTCGCCGTCGCCTTGATAGGAAAACACAAAGAAATCCGGTTTCAAGCGTTTAACGGCTGTTGCCAAAGCGGGAGCACGGCCGTGGGCGGCTTCTTGCATATCGACTTCAAAATAATTATATGCCAACACGGAGCATCCTACGGGTGCAATACCAATGGTCTTTTCCTGAATACCCATTTCTTCTATTACTTCGGCCACTAAACGATGAGCCGTTCCGTGTCCGCAGCCCGGACAATAATGCATCACATTGTCGGTAAGAACAGGTGTTCTTCTGTAAACTAAGTTTTCGGGTTTTATTATATCTTCTCTATTCATGATTAACCTCCGATTATTTTTGTTTCTAATGCGTGTAATACTTCCTGGGGCGTAGGGATGATACCTCCGAAACGTCCGAAATGTTCCACTTTGATTTTATGTTTGGTAGCCAATAAGACGTCTTCCACCATTTGACCGGCACTCATTTCAACGGATAGCATTCCTTTCACTTTGTCGGCTAATTCGCCTAATATTTTGCTTGGGAAGGGCCATAAGGTGATGGGTCGCAACAAACCGACTTTAATGCCTTTTTCTCTTCCTAATTGAATGGCTTTTTGGCAAATACGAGCCGATGAGCCGTAGGCAACAAAGATATATTCAGCATCGTCGCAGTTGATCATTTCGTAACGGACTTCGTTCGCCTGGCATTCTTTGTATTTATTTTGAATACGAATGTTCACTTGCTCTTGTTTGGATGAATCCAATTCCAAAGAGGTTATGATAATGTGTGGTTTATTCGGATTTTTTCCTGTGGAAGCCCAAGGGAATGATTTTTTTATGTATTCGTCGGTCCAGCGAGGCTGGTAATCGCCAATTTGCACTTTTTCCATCACCTGACCAATCACACCGTCGGAAAGTATCATGGCGGGGTTGCGGTATTTGAAAGCGAGTTCGAAAGCCAGACCTACAAAGTCATACATTTCCTGTACCGATGCCGGTGCCAATGTAATCAAGCGATAATCACCATGGCCGCCGCCTTTGGTGGTTTGGAAATAGTCGGCTTGCGAAGGTTGTATGGTTCCCAATCCGGGACCTCCGCGAACAACATTAACAACTAAGCAAGGAAGTTCGGCTCCTGCTATATAGGATAAACCTTCTTGCATCAAACTGATACCGGGGCTTGAAGAGGTGGTCATCACTCTTTTACCGCAAGCGGCGCCGCCGTAAACCATGTTGATGGAGGCTACTTCGCTCTCGGCTTGTAATACCACCATGCCGGTTTTTTTGTAAGGCTCTTCGGCCATTAAATGTTCCAAAATCTCCGATTGAGGGGTGATGGGATAACCGAAATAACCGTCGACACCGTAACGGATAGCGGCTTCGGCAATGGCCTCATTCCCTTTCATTAATTTTAATTCCTTCATATTATTTTTTTTAATTGTTAATACTGGATTTATTTTGCCCGATAAACTGTGATACAACCGTCGGGGCAGACGACTGCGCAATTTGCACATCCTATACAATTATCGTTTTGTACTTCCAGATAATTGTATCCTTTATTGTTGACTTTTTTCGCTAAAGCGATGACTTTGTTCGGACATGCAGGTATGCAAACACCGCAACCTTTACATCTTTCAATATCAATTACTATTGCTCCTTTTGCCATTATAATTATATTTTATTATTATTTAATTAAGTTTATTACTTTCAATATTTATCTTTTTTTCTTTGCGGGAGGATAATTGCCGCGTTGTGCCGCTTGCTGGGCTTTCATCATATCTTCCATCCTTTGCTGCCATTTTGATTTCTTTATCGGTTTTGCTTTGGCAGTCATCATTTTATCCCGTAATTTCTTTTCGTTTATGGCGAAACGGAAAATTCCCATTTGAGCAAATGTGATGATGTTTACCAGGAAATAATAATAACTCAATCCGGATGAATAGTTGTTGAAAATGCCTAAGAACATAATAGGCATAAGATACATCATCCATTTCATCATCTTCATTTGTTGTTCGTTTCCGCCTGTTGACATCATTTTATTGTTGATGATGGTATAAATCAAAGTGGCGGCGGTCATCAGCAGGGTAAACAAACTGACGTGGTCGCCGTAAAAAGGTATTTTAAAGGAAAAATCCAGTATGGAATCATAAGTCGACAGGTCGTCGGCCCATAGGAAAGGTTGTTGCCTTAGTTCATAGGCCGAGGGAAAGAAGCGGAACAAGGCAATTAAAATGGGCATTTGTAGCAACATGGGTAAACATCCCGCCATGGGTTTTATGCCTACTTGTTTATACATTGACATCACCGCTTGTTGTTTTTTCATCGCATCTTCTTGCTTGGGAAAGCGTTTGTTTATTTCTTCTATTTCGGGTTTCACCACCCTCATTTTCGCTGTCGATTTATAACTGGTATAAGCCAAGGGCAGCAAAACCATTTTTAAGATAATGGTAAGAATTAAAATGATGATACCGTAGTTCCAGTTAAAGCGTTCGAAGAAACCGAAAATAGGGATAACCGCAAATTTATTAATCCATGAAATCAAAGAGCCGCCCAATTGTATTTGATTTTCTAATTCTATTTTATACTTTTTAAGGATGTTGTATTTGTTGGGACCGAAATAAAAACGGAAACCGATTTCTTCGTTGGATAAGTTTGTGAGCGGGAAGGTGAAATCGGCTTTTAATGTTTTCAGTTTGCCGGAAAGTTCGTTGTCGTCGGGGTTAATATTTACGACCATGTTTGCATTCGAAAATTCTTTGTCGGCAATGATGGTCGAAGTGAAGAAATGTTGTTTGAAAGACAGCCATTTCAATCCGGCTTGATAAGCCACCGAATCGCCTTTGGTGTCGCTTTCCTGCAGGTTTTCTACATCTTCTATGTCGCTATAATATATTGTGGTAGCGATTTTTTCGTTTTTATAACTTTTTTCCTGTTGTTTTAGTTGGGTGATCCAGCGTATGGAAAGTTCTCTTTGTGTTTGGTTTAAATAAGTGTCCATGCCGCGAAAGCGGAGTTTGACGCCGGTCAGGTAATCATTTCCTTTAACGGTATATGCATATTCAATATAACGTGTTGTGTCAATGATAGAATCGCTTGTATTCGGATATAAACGCATGGCAAAACACAGGGAATCCTTTCCGCTGACTTTATACTTTTTACCCGCTTCGACGGCAACGGGGACAAAATAAAAATTATTGGTGTTTAATTCGAGATAATTAGAGAAGAAGGTAAAACCGAATTGGTTTTGCGGACTGTTTTGGTCGAATAAAACAACGGGTTTTTGATTGTAAGTAAACACGTTTTTTAATTCAACGGCTTCAATTCTGCCGCCTTTTCTGCCGATGCTTAGTTTATATAAATCGTTTTCTATCAGAATAGGATCATTGTTTTCGGGTTCTTGAGCTGCCGAAACAAAAGCGCCGTATTGCGATTGCAGGTTTTCGTAAGTTGTGTTTTGTTGGATGTTTTCGTTTTGGGGTGTGATTGTTTGTGTTTCCTCTGTTAATTTAGTGTTTAGAGATGTATCGTTTTGTATTTCTTTTTGTATTAAAGCAAGGGAGTCTTGTTTACGTTGTTTGGCTTCTATCTCTTCTTTCGAGGGTCTCATCCATACGCTATAACCTATCAGTAGACCCATAATCAACACTAAACCTATGATTGTATTTTTATCCATAAATTGCTTCTTCTTATATAAAAAATTGTGTGCAAAGATACACAATTAATAAATCTGATTTTTAAATTTAATCTATTTTCAATACGGCTAAAAAGGCCGATTGCGGAACTTCCACATTGCCTATTTGTCGCATGCGTTTTTTGCCTTTCTTTTGTTTTTCGAGCAGTTTTCGTTTACGCGTAATATCTCCGCCGTAGCATTTTGATGTAACGTCTTTTCTGACAGCTTTAATGGTTTCGCGGGCAATGATTTTTGATCCTATTGCGGCTTGAATGGCAATGTCGAATTGTTGGCGCGGAATTAATTCTTTCAACTTTTCACACATCCTTCGTCCGAAGGAATAGGCATTGTCGACATAAATCAAGGTTGACAGGGCATCGACCGGATCGCCGTTGAGCAGTATGTCTAATTTAGCCAGCTTTGAGGGTTTATACCCGCTGATATGATAATCGAAAGAAGCATAGCCTTTCGAACAGCTTTTCAATTTATCGTAGAAATCGAAAACAATTTCTCCCAAAGGAAGTTCAAAAGTAATTTCCACGCGGTCGGTTGTCAGGTATACTTGTGATTTTAATAAGCCTCTTTTATCCAAACACAATTTCATGATGGCACCTATATAATCCGTCTTGGTAATGATTTGAGCAGTAATATAGGGTTCTTCAATATGGTCGATGAAATTCAAGGCCGGCATGCCGGAAGGATTATGCACTTCCAATATTTCTTTTTTAGTGGTATAAATCTTATATGATACATTGGGGACGGTGGTAATCACATCCATATCGAATTCACGGTCGAGGCGTTCTTGAATGATTTCCATGTGTAAGAGGCCTAAGAAACCACAACGGAATCCAAATCCCAGTGCCATCGACGATTCGGGTTCGAAACTAAGGGAAGCATCGTTGAGTTGGAGTTTTTCCAAGGAGGAACGTAATTCTTCGTAGTCGTCGGCATCGACAGGATAAATACCGGCGAAAACCATGGGTTTTACGTCTTTAAATCCTTCTATCGCTTTCTCACAAGGACGTTCTACGTGGGTAATAGTGTCGCCGACTTTGACGTCTTTGGCTACTTTAATTCCCGAAATAATATAGCCTACATCGCCGGCTTGCAGCAAGTCGCGGGCTTCGTTGTTTACATTTAATATGCCGATTTCGTCGGCATAGTACTCTTTACCACTGGCGACAAACTTCACATGGTCGTTTTTTCGGATTTGTCCGTTCATAATGCGGAAATAAGCAATGATTCCGCGAAAGGAGTTAAACATTGAATCGAAAATCAAGGCTTGCAGGGGAGCGTTCACGTCGCCTTTGGGAGGACGGATTTTATGTATGATATGATCCAATATGTTTTCAACACCGTAGCCGGTTTTGGCACTGGCTTCTAATATTTCATCATATTTGCATCCGATTAAATCAATAATCTGGTCTTTCACTTCTTCGGGCATGGCACTGGGCATGTCCATTTTATTCAATACGGGGATGATATCCAAGTCGTGTTCTATGGCCAAATAGAGATTGGAAATGGTTTGTGCTTGTATGCCTTGAGTGGCGTCGACTACCAGAATTGCTCCTTCGCAAGCGGCAATGGAACGTGACACTTCATAGGAAAAATCAACGTGTCCCGGTGTATCGATTAAGTTTAAGATATATTGTTTGCCTTCATGTTCATACTTCATTTGTATGGCATGACTTTTAATGGTTATGCCTTTCTCCCTTTCCAAATCCATGTTATCCAAGATTTGATCTTGGAAATCACGGTCGTTAACGGTACCGGTGAATTGTAATAACCTGTCGGCTAAAGTGCTTTTTCCATGATCGATGTGTGCAATGATACAAAAGTTTCGTATGTGGTCCATCTATATTATTCTAATATTTTCTTGTTTTTAATTTTATAAACTTTAAGATTGCTTAACTTTAATTCCCTCGAATTCGGGGGAATTAAAACAAGGATTATATTTTATATATACATTTTAATTATATAAAGGATATCCGTCATGCAATCTTGATAATAAAAATATTTTTCTTTTAATCATAATTGAAAATCGCTCCCGTATAGTTAAGAGGAGTGATCTGTTTGAGTTCTTGTTTTAGTTTTTCATTGATAGCCAAGCTGTCGATAAAACGGTGTATGCTATCTTTATCGATATGTGTTTGTCCTCTCGTTAATTCCTTTAAGGCTTCATAAGGGTTAGGATATTTTTCGCGGCGAAGGATGGTTTGTATGGCTTCGGCTACGACCACCCAGTTCTTTTCCAAGTCGGCATGCAGTTTTTCTTCGTTTAATATAATTTTATGTAAACCCTTTAAAGTAGAATTAAAAGCGATGAGGCTGTGTGCCAAGGGAACGCCTATGTTTCGAATTACGGTGCTGTCGCTCAAGTCGCGTTGCAGTCGGGATACTGGAAGTTTGGCCGATAATCCTTCAAACAAAGCATTGGCAATGGCAATGTTACCTTCCGAGTTTTCAAAGTCGATGGGATTTACTTTATGCGGCATGGCCGAGGAGCCTACTTCGCCGCTTTTTACTTTT
>MWCE01000236.1 GCA_002069895.1 Bacteroidetes bacterium ADurb.Bin234
TTCTATCCGCACTGATAATTACAGCTATCTTCTCATCACTGATGCCTCGTTTTTTGCTTTCGAAAATCCCTTTCCCTAATTCTTTTATTTTCATGCTGCAACTATATCACTTTTTTACTTACTTATTATAGAACATAGCCATAAATTCAATATTTCTGATTTTTATTTTCGATTTATAAAAAAAAGTATATATTTGCGAACATATTTACACAATTATAAACTAAAACTTTGTAGTATGAATTCATCAGAAAATCAGACACAAGAAACAAAAATGTTTCTTACGGAAGCGGCACAAAAACACTGTAAAACGACCGCTTTTTGGACAAAATTCTATTCCATTCTATGTTTTATTGGAGTAGGCATCTTAATTGTAGGAGGAATTATTCTCTTATTATTTGGTTCTTTTTTTAACTCGGATACGCTTGCTGCAATGCAAACCGTGCCCGGTGTTTCCTCTTCGTTTACATTGATTGGTATTATCTACATCATCTTAGGAGGAATTATGATTATTCCTGCCACTTTTCTCTACCAATTCAGCAAACGCATGAACGATGCCTTGATGGTAAACAACATCGCTACATTTGAATTGGCTATCGAAAAAATGAAATCCTATTGGAAATTCATTGGCATTTACTCCATTATCGCCATTTGTGTGGCATTGGTAGCTGTTCCTTTATCTTTAATCTTTCAATTAGGGAGTATGGTATAATTCTATTTTATTATTTTTTATAACAAACACCAATCATGTAATACAGGATGGTGTTTGTTTTTTATAGATAATCAAGATATTAAATTCGTTCCTTCGTTTTTTATGAACGAAACACTCTCTGTAAAGAATTTTCTAACACGCTGTTGTATAAAGTTGGCGTCAACATTTATCGATGTTGGCGCTAACTTCGATAAAAGTAGGCGCCAACTTTAAACGATATTGACACCA
Source organism: Bacteroidetes bacterium ADurb.Bin234 (assembly GCA_002069895.1). Lineage (GTDB taxonomy): Bacteria > Bacteroidota > Bacteroidia > Bacteroidales > WCHB1-69 > UBA5266. The sequence goes on from MWCE01000236.1 coordinate 938, forward strand.
ACTTCAACAAACAGAGCATTACCGGATTTTTGTTTGTGTATTAGTAAAGAAAAGATGCAGGATGTTCGATTTTAAACGGGTGGTTTTTATTTCTCTTTTAGTAAAAAGATATAATATCTTGTTAGCTTATGACTAAGGCTATATATAAAAAAGAGTACTTTTGCACAAGATGAATAAAATAAAATTCGGAGATGAAACATGTTGATTTTCTTGTGATAGGTTCTGGTATTGCGGGTTTAAGTTTTGCATTGAAAGCAAGCAAATACGGTTCGGTGTGTATGGTTACCAAAGATGCGGTTCAAGAAACCTCGACGCGTTATGCGCAAGGTGGCATTGCTGCTGTGATGTATGATCCCGATACGCACGAAAAACACATCAAAGATACCATGATTGCCGGTCATGAGCTTTCCGATCCTGAAATTGTGCGTATTACCATTACCGAATCAACCGAAAGGGTGAAAGACCTGATAGCATGGGGTGTTGATTTCGACAAAAACACCTCGGGGCGTTATGATTTGGCACGCGAAGGCGGACATTCCGAATTTAGGGTGTTGCATCATAAAGACATTACCGGATTGGAAATACAAAAGAAATTATATCTTAAAGCACAAGAAGATAAAAACATTGAAGTGCTTGAGAATTATTTTGCCGTTGAAATTCTTACCCAACATCATTTGGGTGTTACCGTTACCAAACATTCAACCGATATTTGTTGTTTCGGGGCTTATGTGTATAATCCTCACACACAAAAAGTAGATACTATTTTAGCAAAAACCACCATCTTAGCCACAGGAGGAATCGGCAATGTTTACGGCAATACCACTAATCCGATAGTAGCCACCGGCGATGGTATTGCCATGGTGCATCGTGCAAAAGGTGTAATAAGAGGTATGGAGTTTGTCCAATTTCATCCCACCACATTATACAACCCCAGCGAGCGACCGGCATTTTTAATTACGGAAGCTTTACGAGGTGCGGGTGCCGTTTTAAAAGATTGGCAGGGAAACGAATTTATGAAAAAATACGATGAAAGAGGCTCGCTTGCTCCCCGCGACATTGTTGCCCGTGCCATTGACCATGAATTGAAAATAAGCGGTGAACACCACGTCTTTTTAGATGCTCGTCATATAGATAAAAGCGTTTTCTTTAATCACTTTCCCAATATTTACAGTAAATGCCTTTCCATTGGTATTGATGCCACCAAAGATATGATTCCCGTTGTTCCGGCAGCTCATTATTCTTGCGGCGGTATTTCGGTTGACAAATGGGGTTGCACTACCATTGCCCATTTATATGCCTTGGGTGAATGTGCTTCAACGGGATTACACGGGGCAAACCGACTTGCATCAAATTCTTTGTTGGAATCATTGGTGTTCTCTCATCGGGCATGTGTGCATGCAAGTGAATGTTTATCCCATATTTCTTTCGAAAATAACATCAAAGATTGGAATGCCGAAGGTACGGTTTCAAATGAGGAAATGATTTTGGTTACTCAAAACATACGGGAATTGCAGTCAATCATGAGTTATTATGTAGGAATCGTGCGTTCCGACCAACGTTTGGAAAGAGCTTTTAACCGTTTGAATATTATTTATCATGAGGCGGAAACCTTATACCAGCATTCCGTGGTTACCAAACGCATCTGTGAATTGCGCAATATGGTTTGTACGGCCTATTTGATTACACGTCATGCCATGCAACGCAAAGAAAGCATAGGGTTGCATTATTCCATTGATTATCCGCCAAAAGATTAAAAAGAAATTTACAATTTAATTTCGTCAAAGTTTTTACCGTAAACGCTATTTGCTTTAGCAATACTGATAAAAGCACTTTTATCAACGTTTTTAATTATACGTATGATATTGCGTTTATCGCCTTTATGAGCGATGACAAGCAGAATATCTTTTTCCTTTTTTGAATAAGAACCGTAGCCTTTTATCATGGTCGCCCCCCGATTTAACTGGAAGTTGATTTGTTGGGCTATTTCTTGGTTTTTATCGGAAAACACCATGATTTGATAGGTCTGACGAAAACCGTCCAACACCAAATCGGAGGCAAAAGTATAGGCTATCATCACCACAAAACTATATACCAATTTTTCCACCGAACCTACGATTAAGAAAGAACTCGCTACAATAAATACATTAATATATAAGGTTAAGCGACCGTAAGAAATACTCCTGTATTTTCCTATCATCAAAGCAATAATATCGGTTCCGCCGGTATTGCCGCCGTTATTCAAAGCCATTCCCACACCTACACCCGAAAGCATGGCTCCTATCAATGAACATAAGAACATATCATCAACCAAAGGTTTAGGGAAAAGCGGTTTCATGATCGAAAAAGCAATCGATAACATGACACTGCATATGATGGTTCGTAAGGCAAATTCTTTTCCTAAGATTTTTATCGATATCAAAACAAGAATGATATTACCGATTAAGACCGTAATGCCAATGGGGAAACCGGTAGCAAAATAAAGAATGGCCGACATACCGCTGATGCCGCCTCCTGTCAGTTGATGGGGAATTAAAAAGGCCGACCATGCAAAGGAGAAGATAAATAAACCTAAGAAAATAAAGAAATAATTTTTTATTTCGTTAAAAATCATTTCTTTCGTAAAACGTTTACCTATCACAATATCTTTCATTTTCCAATAAAAAGTACTAATAACAAATAATTAGAAATCGACTGAATGATTATCTTTCTCTTTAATTGTATCTTGTGAATCGTTGTTGTTTTTGATGATTTTATTATCAGGTTCAAAGGGTCTTTCACCGAAAACTTCCACTAAATCTTCTCTATAAATCACTTCTTTTTCTAATAGCTTAGTGGCTAGTATAGTTAGTTGTTCTTTATGTGTAATTAAAATGTCTTTGGCCTGTTGATATGCTTTATCGATAAGTTTATGTACTTCTTCATCAATCAGTTTAGCTGTTGTTTCACTATAGGGTTTTGCAAAGGTATATTCACTTTGACCGGAAGAATCATAATAGCTGAGGTTACCGATTTTTTCATTTAATCCGTAATACATTACCATGGCATAAGCTTGTTTGGTAACTCTTTCCAAATCGTTTAAAGCGCCGGTCGATATTTTGCCGAAAACAACATCTTCGGCGGCTCTGCCACCCAGGGTAGCCGAAATTTCATCCATTAATTGATCGGTATTAGTGATTTGCCGTTCTTCGGGCAGATACCAGGCGGCACCCAGGGATTTACCTCTTGGAACGATGGTTACTTTTACCAAAGGAGAAGCATGTTCGAGCATCCAGCTTACGGTAGCATGACCTGCTTCATGGAAGGCAATCACTTTTTTCTCCTTGGGCGAAATGATTTTGCTTCTTCTTTCCAAACCGCCTATAATACGGTCGATAGCAGAAAGGAAGTCTGATTTTTCGATTTCCGTTTTGTTGTTACGAGCGGCAATCAATGCGGCTTCGTTACACACATTGGCAATGTCGGCTCCGGAAAAACCGGGTGTTTGACGGGCGAAAAATTCAATATCCACATTCTTCGATAATTTCAAAGGACGGATATGGACTTTAAAAATTTCAATTCTTTCTTCCACATCGGGTAATTCCACATGTATCTGACGGTCGAAACGTCCGGCGCGCAACAAAGCCCTATCCAAGATATCGGCCCTGTTGGTAGCTGCCAACATAATGATACCGGCATTGGTAGAAAAACCGTCCATTTCGGTAAGTAACTGATTCAAAGTATTTTCTCTTTCATCGTTGGCACCGGTGATGGCATTGCGTCCGCGTGCACGTCCAACGGCATCGATTTCGTCGATAAAAATAATGCAAGGGGCTTTTTCTTTGGCAGTTTTAAACAAATCGCGCACACGGGAAGCTCCCACACCGACAAACATTTCCACAAAATCGGAACCCGATAAGGAGAAGAAAGGTACTTTGGCTTCGCCGGCAACGGCACGTGCCAATAAGGTTTTTCCCGTTCCCGGAGGCCCTACCAACAAAGCTCCCTTGGGTATTTTACCGCCCAAACTGGTGTATTTCTGTGGATTTTTCAAGAAATCGACAATTTCCACTACCTCTTCTTTGGCGCTTTCCAAGCCGGCAACATCGTTAAAGGTTACCGAGGGTTGTGTGTTTTTGTCATAGAGTTGGGCTTTTGATTTGCCAATGTTAAAAATCTGGCCTCCGCCACCGCCTCCCGCTTTGCCAATACCTCGCATAGACCAATAGAAAAAGGCTATCAATAAAAGAAATGGTAATATCCAGCTTAGTATTTCCCATCCCCATTTTTTAGAGTTATCGCTCAACACGACAATGCGTTGAAGATTCTTTTCCAGATATATTTTTTCTTCCGGTGTTTTGCCAACGGTGTCGCGTTGAAAGGCTTTCTCTTCGGCATCTTTAATTTCTTGACTGAAAGTGGCAATATCGGCTATGTCGATAAAATAATGCGGTCCCGATTTGCTTCTGTCGAAGGCTTTTCTATAAGCAGAGTCGCTATTAATAGCCGAAGCTCTTAAATAGATTTGGGCTTGTTCTTTTTGTTTTACGATGACTATTTTTTCTATATCGCCTTGAGCAATCATCTTTTCCAATTTCACATTGTCGACCGATTCCGTCGAAGGTTGCCACCCCCACATACCGATAACAATGATGGCTAACGTAAGTATGCCATACAACCAATAAAAGTTGAATCCCCTTTTCTTGTCTTTGGGTTGTTGAGGATCTTTAGGGTTTTTCTCATCCATATAATATTCCTAATGTATTAATTTAATTCTTTTGAACGTATTTATTTGTTAAATATTATTTCTACGAATAATTAATGCCGTATCGTTCCATAGGTTTTCCAAATCGTAGAATGCACGTTTGTCTTTTAAGAAAATATGTACGATAATGTTAAAGTAATCAATCAAAATCCATTGAGCATTCGATTCACCCTCGGTATGTTTGGGTTTAACGTTTAATTTTTCTCTTACCTTCTTCACCACTTCCTCGCATAAAGCGCCGGCATGAATGTTTGAGGTGGCCGTACATATCACAAATTTGTCGAATAGATTTCCGCCTTTGGCCGAGAAATCCATTTCAATGATATCTTCCGCTTTCTTTTCTTCTAAAGAGGAAAGTATACATTCGGTTAAGACTTTCGTATTATCTTCATTTTGTTTTTTGTGAATAGTTTTGGTCGAACTTTTCGGCATATAAATTTTTTTCGCAAAAGTACGAAAATAATGTATACATAAATTGAATTTTTTGATGGAATTATTGAGATAATTTTGTTAGTGGTTTTTCTTCAACTAGGGAAAGGATAATAAGTTTTAGCAAAAGAAAAAACGAAATAATCGGTATGTTGAAAGCGCTATCGAATAGAAAGAAAATTGATATAACTGTCTCGAATTTGTAAATTGATTACAAAAAGAAATATAAAATATTAATTGCATTAAATTAAATAGTGTATCTTTGCAGCCTATTTACATATAATCTTTATTTAAGTTATGATAATAAATTTTTGTATTCAAAATTTCGGTTCAATAAAAAACAAGCAAACATTGTCATTTGAAGCTGACAAGTCAAAGCACTTGGAAGATTACTATGTGATAAATGCAAACGGATTGCGATTGCTAAAACTCGGTTTGATTTACGGCGCAAATGCTTCAGGAAAAACAACTGTTCTGAAAGCCTTGGATTTCTTGCGAAAATTAGTGCTTGAACCTAAAATTCAAAAAACTGAGACCTTTGACTTTGACCCTTTCCTTTTTGACGAGAGTACGCCAGGTCAGAATACTGTTTTTGAGATTGATTTTTTTCAAAATAATATACGCTATTTTTATTTGATCGAACTGAATAAAAATGCGATTCTACGAGAAGAACTATATGTAAAAAATTCTCACAAATCAAATGTTTTTAAAAGAGATACTGATTTTGATTACGAATTAACCACTATCACATTTGGGAATAAAATCAATTTGAATAAACATGAAAAAAAATCGTTAGAAACAAACACTTTATGGAATAATACTGTATTTGGTGGATTTTCGAAAACAAATTTAAAAATAAATGAGTTAAAAGACGTAATAGACTGGTTTAATACATATCTAACCGATTTTATCACGCCTAAAACCGACTTGCTTGCCCTTTTTGAAAAAAAGGAACTGATGGATTTATTGTTTCAAAAAAATGTAATAGAATCCTTAAAAAAAGCAGATTTCAATATCTTCGGAATAGCAAAAACACCATTTCAAATGGCACAAGCGTATAACAAATTATTCGATATAAATACAAAGAAATATATAGAATTTGAACATAATGTAAAGGACACAAATTATAAAATTAAGTATGCTAACGAATCGCAAGGAACACAAAAATACTGGGGGTTGGCCGGTTTTTTACATTTGCTCATAAATAAATCAACGCTTCTTTCGATTGATGAACTTGAATCTTCATTGCATCCCGATTTGTTTCAGCATTTTTTATTATCATTTTTAGTAAATTCAAAACATTCTCAACTGCTTGCCACTACGCACAACCGTGAGATTTTAAACAACAAAGATATTTTCCGCAACGATGCTATATGGATTACTGATAAAAACAATGCTGATTGTGCTACCGAACTCTATTCGCTTGCCGATTTTGACACTTCTGTCATTCGCGACACCAGTAATATTTACAATGCTTACATAATTGGGAAATTGGGCGGCGTGCCAAATTTAGGTGATTATTATATTGAAATTGAAGACAATGAGAACAAATAAAAATATAAAAACAAAAAAAACGGTATTCTCATTTGTAGTTGATGGCAAAGATGAGATATGATATCTACAAATGATGAAAAAGAATGAAAAATTACTGAATATCAACGTCGAACCAAAACTTCCGCAAAAGAAGATATTGTCTGAGCAGTACAAAATGGTTACTGAACTAGCCAAGGAAAGTGAAAAAGTGTTTTGGATTATTGACTTTGATAACATTAACAAGGAAACGCGAGAGACAAAGAAAGGCAACAAAACCCCATTGCAGGAGTTAAAAGAATTTTATGATAAAACTCCGGACAACACAATAATTATCATCAATAATCCTTGCTTGGAATTTTGGTTTTTGTTACATTACGAGCCAACCTTAAAATACTTTGCCACATATGCCGATATAAAAAAAGAGTTGAAAAAGCATTTATCAGATTATGAAAAAACGGAAAAATACTTCAAGAACTCACGTCAAGACATTTACCAACACCTAAAACCAAATTTGGCAACTGCTATCAACAACGCCATCCTAACAGGTTCTTTTGATTTCAAAAATACACACAAAGGATTGTCAGAGATGCACATAGTGTTTAATAAGTTAGGATTAAACTAAATGTTATGTCTTGAAAAAGAATAAATAATTATTTAGCTATTCTTTATAATCTGTAGGAATCTGTGGGCGAAAAATTTTATTGAAAAAAGTACAAAAGGAATTACCAAATACGTCCGCACTGCAGACACAGTTGAGTTAAACACCTCAATTCCTTTCTTTAAAAAATTATTTTTATTCTGAGCGAAGCACAGAATCTCTTCCCATAATATCTGACAATGGAAATTTTTTAATACTTTTGTCTGTCGAAATTCTTATTTCGATAAATTTATATTCATTGTAAAACTGACTGTTATGGATTTCTTTTAAACTTTCAGCGTCACATTTCAAAAAATACAATCTATATTAGTAGGAAAATACAAAATCAAGAAAAAATGCAAATTGAAAGTTGGGCAAAAATTTATCAAGAAGAAGCGATAAACTTACAAAAGATTTGTATGCGATATTTACATGATGAGGAAACGGCTCAAGATATTGTGCAAGATACTTTTGTAAAGGCTATCGAAAACGAAGAAAGTATTAAGCATGGGGATAAGCGAAAATCATGGCTTCGAAAAGTGGCTGTGAACGAAACTTTTCAACGTTTAAAAAAGCTGAATAAGATTCCCATCATGAACATTGAGCAAGTAGATGAATTACAATCGGAAGAAGAAGAAGAAATGTTGACGCATGAAAGAAAAATCATTGAAAAGGCAAACCTTAGTAAACAAGATATACTACAAACACTTAACAGTATTGTTATATCACAAAAAACCGTTTTCACTCTGTTTGTTATCGAAGGTTGTTCACATAAAGAAATTGCCGAATTATTGTCTGTCAACGAAACGGCTTCCCGTGCTTTACTGGCAAGAGCAAGAAAAAATATTCAAAAATTATTAGTCGCAAAAGCAATGAATAAAATTGAAAAAGATAAGAAAAATAAAAGAAGGGTTTTGTTTGCATTCCCTTTTATGTTTCACAAACAAAAAGATTTACATTTTATTGATCAATTGGTCAAAGAAAACTGGGAAGATGTTACGATAGCCGACAATTCATTGAATGAGGGCTGGCGTAATATAGTGGATAGATTACCTAAAAACAAACAAGAAAAATTCTTATCCCAAAACATGCATTCTCTTTTAACGGGTTTAAAAATCTTCACTGCTTCTGTTGTCGTTTGCGGGATAAACGGTGATGCAACGTATATAAGCAAAAATGAGAATCTCGGTTTGGTATCGCTTCCATCGGTTTGTGCCAAAAAGAAATCCGATGTAAAGGTTCATTATAAAATTAACAGTAGCATTGAAAACAATAAATCTCCCAATAAACAAAGCTCGCAAACGAATTCTACAATAACAAAAACAACTTCAAAACAACAATCCAAGGATTCCGATAACAACAATGAATTATTAGCCATTCATAATCAGTCGTCCGAAAATATATGTCAGGGGAAACATATTTTCTTAACACCTCAAATACAAAACCCCAATTTATTTGTCAATAGGGACATTCACCGGAATGCCCCTATTGAGGTGTTAATGAAAAGTCCGTTTAAAAGACTTGCTATCGAAAACAAAGAACCTGATTTTAAACAAATATCATCTTTAACAACGGCAACTTCCGATTCATCTTATCCTGAAAATGAAATCAAATTTTCGTTGGGAGTATTTCCATTCATTGACGATATTTATCGTAACTTTGATGTGTTCTCGAAAGCATCATGGGAAGGTTTTATGAAAAGCTATTACCGGAAAGGCAGCAGTAAGGATTTTACAGGAACATCTTCTTATTATCGCTCCATGCAAATTGGCTCTTTTAGTTTCTCTTACACTAATTTATCCTTTAAACGGCATGGATTCGGAGGAAGTGTTTCTTTGTCGACTTCAATAGTAAATATCTATAAAGACTCCGAATTTAAGAAGTTAGATACATCCTTAGTGGTTCACTATTACGGCATATTAACTCATTATCAATATAATTATGTAAAAAGAGAAATGCTTCGTATGTATTGCGGTCTACATTTAGGGTATCAATTTCATTTAAATAAATACATGAAATCTTCTAAAAACAATCATCAATTCACAGCACAAGTCACCCTTTTAGGTTTGTCGGTAGGAAAACGATGCATAGCTAATTTAGAATTGGGTTTCGGTAATTTGGGTATTGCACGTTTCAGTATCGGATGCCGTTTCTAAAAAAATCCCTTCCCTCATTATCGATAATTTATTATTTTTGCATAAAAATTATAAATTAAAGATGAAAGTATTCAAGTTCGGGGGCATGTCGATAAAAGATGCCGAAGCAATAAAAAACGTAAACCATATTTTAAGTTTATATGATAAGGAGAAAATTGTAAGTGTTATTTCAGCCATAGGCAAAACAACCAATCAATTGGAAATGATCGTAGAAACTTTTTATGCAAATAAAGCCGAAAAATTTAACCTTTTCCACGACATAAAAACCGCACATCTACAGATTGTCGCCGGTTTATTCACTGCCGAAGATGTTGATGTGAATAAAGATATAAACGCCACCCTGAATGCCTTGGAAGATTATTTACATAAAGAAGCGAGCGAGAATTATGATTTTGAATATGATCAAATTGTTTCATACGGTGAAATCCTTTCCTCGAAAATAGTGTATCATTATTTAAAAAAACAATACATACCCGTGGTATGGATTGATGCCCGTAAATTGATTATAACCGATAACAACTACCGGGAAGCAAATATCAATTGGGAAAAAACCGAGAAGAAAATCCAAAAAACCATAACACATCATTTTAAAACAAACAGACTTATAATAACCCAAGGATTTATTGGAGGTACCCTCGAAGGTATATCCACCACTTTGGGCAGAGAAGGCTCCGACTTCAGCGCCGCCATTTTCGCCCATGCCATGGATGCCGAAAGTGTTAGCATTTGGAAAGACGTGGAAGGTTTGCTCAATGCCGACCCTAAAAAATTCTCGCATACGGTGAAATTAGATAAGATACCCTATCGCGAAGCCATTGAATTGGCGTATTACGGAGCCAATGTTATCCATCCCAAAACATTAAAACCATTGCAAAACAAAAAAATCCCTTTGTTCGTCAAATCATTTATGCAACCGGAAGAAGAGGGGAGTATCATTCATGATTTTAAAAATCAAAAAAACATTCCCTGTTTTATTAAAAAGACCCGTCAAATCTTATTATCCATTTCGCCCAAAGATTTTTCTTTTATTGCTGAAGAAAACCTATCTACCATTTTTGCCATCTTTGCATTTTTCGGTTTTAAAATCAATTTGATGCAGAATTCCGCCATTAGCTTTTCCGTCTGTGTGGATTATCGCAATAACCTGGCTCAACTGATAGAAGAGTTGCAAACGGAATTCTTTGTTAAATACAATGAAAATGTTGAGTTGCTTACCGTTCGTCATTATACGGAAGACAGTCTGAATGGTCTTACAGATAACAAAAAAATCATCCTCGAACAACGCAACCGCACCACTTTGCAGGTTGTGTTAAAATAAACTATCGGTAATTTTTATTATACCCTGACAAGAATAAATAATTATTTAAGCATTCATTCCTTTTAATCTATGGAAATCTGTGGGCAATAAAACGACAAAAATTCTCTTTCCATAAAACATATTCCTATAAAACACGTTAATAGAAGACAAAAAATAAAGAAAAAATAACAACATGATTCAGAGTGAAAGCATTAAAGAATTAGAGAAACGTGTGCTTGAGCTGAGGGGGTGTCTTTGACATCGAAAGCAAAAGGAAAATCATAGCCGAAATGGAAGCCAAAACCCAACATCCGGGCTTTTGGGACAGTCCTTCGGAGGCGGAAGGTCTCTTGAAACAAATCAATACCTTAAAATCTTGGACAAAATCTTATGATCAAAGCGAACAGCTTTTGTCGGAAGCAAGGCTCGCCCTTGAATTTTTCAATTTAGGTGAAATGACGGAAGCGGAAAGCGATGTTGTTTACCTTTTGGCACTCAAATCCATTGAGGATTTAGAGTTTAAGAATATGATGAACGACGAGGAAGATCGTTTGGGTGTTATCCTTACCATTAACTCCGGTGCAGGCGGCACCGAAAGTCAAGATTGGGCCGAGATGCTTTTGCGCATGTATGTCCGTTGGGCTGAAGATAAAAAATTTAAAATCAAAGAGCTTGACCGACTTGAAGGCGATGTGGCGGGCATTAAATCTGTAACCGTCGAAATAGAAGGAGTTTATGCTTACGGCAACTTAAAAGGAGAAACCGGCGTTCATCGCTTGGTACGTCTTTCCCCTTTCGATGCGGCTAATAAAAGACATACCTCTTTCGCTTCAGTTTTCACCTGTCCTATAGTAGACGAAAGTATCCAAGTCCAAATCAATCCGGCCGATATCACTTGGGATACCTTTCGTTCGGGAGGCCCCGGCGGACAAAATGTGAATAAAGTCGAAACTGCCGTTAGGCTTTACCATCAACCCAGCGGATTGGTGATCGGTTGTCAGGAAACACGCTCACAATTGCAAAACAAAGAAAAAGCCATGCAAATGCTTAAATCACGTTTGTATGAAATGGAATTGCAGAAAAAATATGAAAAAATCAATGAAATAGAGAGTAATAAAAAGAAAATCGAATGGGGTTCGCAAATACGCAATTATGTGCTTCATCCTTATAAACTGGTGAAAGATACCCGTACAGGACATGAAACAGGCAATGCACAAGCGGTTCTCGACGGTGATATCGACGGTTTCCTGAAAGCGTATTTAATGAAATTCGGAAGAGCCGTGAGTTAATCTTACTTATTCCTTTGATTTTAATAAAACAACAAACTAAAAGCTTTTCCACTTAAACCGACAAGCTTAAAAGATTTATAATGCACATTGTCATACACTTAAAATAAGATTACGCTAATTAGGAAAATATTTTTCAAAATAAATAAGGATTTGCCGGTATACAACAAATTTTTTTTTACTTTTGCAAACTATTCATAAAGCTAAATAAAACATATAAAAGACATATTTATAGATTATGGCAGTTATAGGAAAAATCAGAAAACATTCCGTCATTTTATTGGTAATCGTAGCTGTGGCCTTATTGGCTTTCATTTTAGGTGACTTTGTCAGACCTCAAAACAAGCATTTAAGTGAATTTATTATCATCGGGAAAGATAAAATTAATTATTATGATTATTTGGATCAATATAATTATTACAGTGATCTATTGAAAAAGAACGGGTCGGAGAATGTGGAAGCCGAAGCAAACGATTACACCTTCAATGAAATGGTCGATTCAATTATCGTTAACAATCAAGCTTCTCCATTGGGCATTATGGTAACAGCCGAAGAATTAAGGGATTTAATGGCAGGGGAAAAACCTCATCCCTATGCTCAACGCTTTTTCGGCGGTCCCGAAGGAAATTATAATATGCAATTAGCCCAAGGCTTTCTGGATAATATGGACCAATACGATTCGGCCTCGGTAGCTAATTATCTTTATATCGAAAAATTAGTAGAAAAAGAAACCTATAGAAATAAATACCTTAACTTGTTAGCCAAATCATTCTATACACCGAAAGTGTTTGCACGCAAAGCACAAGAAGAAAACGGAATGAAAGCCCTTGTTCAAACGGCGCAAATTTCTTATTCCCATGAATTGGTTAGCGACGATAAAATTAAAGTGAGCGAAGAAGATTTAAAAAAATGGCATGAAGAAAACCTCTACCGTTTTCCGCAAGACAATGAATTAAGAAACATTGAATACGTTATCTTCGAAATTAAACCTTCCGAAAGAGATTTACAAGAGATTGAAACCGAAGTCAGAGAGAAATACGCACAATTCGTCGCATCGGAAACTCCTCAATTATTTGTTAACACCCTCATTGATTCTCGTTTCGACAGTTCTTTCTTCAAACAGAACGAACTGCCTGCGCATATTGACACCTTATTGTTTAATGCACCTATAGGCACTTTCGTTGAACCTTTTATCGATGGCGATTATTGGATGTTTGCCAAATTATTAGCAACAGAAACGCGTCCCGATTCTCTGCATGTTAATTTTATGTTTATTGCAAATGAAGGGATGCAAAATGCTCCACGCAAAAAAGAAGAGGCTAAACTTCTTGTCGACAGTGCATTCTTAGCCTTAATGAACGGGCAATCTTTTTACGACGTTGCCAATCGTTTTTCTGATGTTAAACCCGATCCCCAAAACGATTCCCTGCGGGTTTGGTTGGAAGACGGTAGCGATCAAATATTTTTCGACAGATCAACAGCTCAAGAATTCTTCGACACTCTAAGTAATTTTATGCCGGGCATTATGACACGCTACGAATCGAAATTAGGCACTTGGATTTTTATCCTAAATCATAAAACAGCTATCGAAAAGAAAATTCAAGTTGCTATGGGTAAAAAACTTATCGAAGCATCGACCGAAACCTTCGATAATATTGAAAGTGCAGCCAATAATTTCGCTAACGGTATAGACACTTATGAAAAATTCGATAAAAAAGTTACCGAATCCAATCTCAACAAACGAAGCTTTGAACGCCTAACCGCAATGGCCTATAATATTCCCGGTATCACCGGCAGTGCAAGAGAAATTGTGAGATGGGCTTATGACGAAAAAACAGAAAAAGGGAATGTTTCCAATGTGTTTAATTTAAATAATATGTTTGTTGTCGCCAGCTTAAAAGATATTTATCCCAAGGGTCATATGGCATTGGATCAGGTTCGTTCCTTTGTTGAATCCATGGTAAAGAGAGATAAAAAAGCCGAAATACTCACAAAAAACATCAACGCTTCTCTTGCCAAAACAAAAGATATTCATAAATTAGCCACTCAATATAAATCAACAGTCGATACTGTAAACGTTTCGTTTAGCGATCGTAATTTTGGTCATTATGGACCGGAAGCCGGTTTAATAGGAAAAATATTTGCACAAAAAGCCAATCAATCACTTAAACTATTTAAAGGTGATATGGGAATGTATTTGGTAAACGTGATGAAAATTGACATTCCTTCCTCTTTACAAGTAGATAAAAACCAAGGAAACTCCGCCGAGATGTTTAACCAACAACAAAGCATGATGTATCAAAGTAAAATTCAAAACAGTGCAATGCCTGCTTTAAGAAAACTTTATAAAATTGAAGATAATCGTTACAAAGTATTTTAACATATAAAAAATTCAAAAATGAAAAAGACATTAAACCTGTTTTTATTAGCTTTCATAAGCTTAGTGTTTGTATCTTGCGGTAATAAACCAGAAGAAGTAGTTGAAAAATATTATACACACTTCCTTAAAGGAGAATTCGATGAAGCCAAAAAATTGGTAACCGAAGAACATCAAGGATTGTGCGATTTAATGAAAAATTTCACACCCGAAGAAGAAGTGGCTAAAATGGCTAAAACAGAAGTGAGCGTAACCAACATCCAATGTGAATCTATCAATGATACGATAAGCATTTGCACTTGCCAGATCAAAACCACTCTCGACGGTGAAGAAAAAACCATGGACGAAAAAGTGGAATTAAAGAAAATCAACAAGAATTGGTATATCAACCAAGGCAAAGAATCGAACAATAACGAAGAAGAAACCGAAGAAGCTCCCGTTGCCGCTTCGGAAGAAGAAATTTTAAGTGAAGATTCAGCTAATATAGAAAATACCGTTCCTCCTACGGAATAGAACCGGAAATTTAATACCAATATATTAAAGCTGTTCGCGTTGAACAGCTTTTTTCATATCCTATCAATGACACTGAATAAGAAGTTTATAATTGTAATCATCATATGCTTAACCTTAGCAGCTATTATCCTTTTTATTTATTTCTATGAATCGAAAAGCAAACAACAGGAGCAAATCAACGATTATGCACTACAAGTACAAGAAATAGCAATGCTCAAAGAAGGAGATTTGATGTTTCGTAAAGGCTTCGGCATCATCAGCGATTGTATTGCACGTGCAAGCAAAGAGCGTTTTTGTGTGTCGCATGTCGGTGTTTTATATAATGATACAAATAAAGGCTGGATGGTAATACACACAGTTTCCAATACCTTGGTCGATATCGACGGCATGCAAATGGATAAACTCGATAAATTTGTAAAAGACAGCCATCCGAATTCCATCCTTGTTTTACGTTATCGTTATGCAAACGACAGCAGCCAAACCGCTTTTGCGGAACAAGCATATTATTACCTCCAAAGAAAAATTCCTTTCGACGATGCTTTCAACATCAACGACACTTCCGAATTCTATTGCACCGAATTCATACGGCAATTATTCTTAGATGTTTATCATACCGATATATATAAACTTAATACTTCCAACCCTTATTCTCCCATGCGTTTCACGCCTTTTTGGAATGAAAACAATTTTCAGCTTGTTTTTACCCACCAATAAGAGAAGCTAAGAATCTTTTTAACTTTCAGGCAAAGCGTGTTTTCCTCTAATATTATTGGTGGAAAAGATGTTGATGTAGATTCTTAGCTTCTATCCTGTTTCGTTCTACGAGAAGCTAAGAATCTCTTTTATCTTTCAGGCAAAACGTGTTTTCCCCTAATATTATTGGAGGAAAAGAAGTTGATGTAGTTTCTTAGCTTCTATCCTGTTTTGTTCTACGAGAAGCTAAGAATCTCTTTAATCTTTCAGGCAAAGCGTGTTTTCCCCTAATATTATTGGAGGAAAAGAAGTTGATGTAGTTTCTTAGCTTCTATCCTGTTTCGTTCTACGAGAAGCTAAGAATCTTTTTATCTTTCAGGCAAAACGTGTTTTCCCATAATATTATTGGTTGAAAAGAAGTTGATGTAGATTCTTAGCTTCTATCCTGTTTCGTTCTACGAGAAGCTAAGAATCTTTTTAACTTTCAAACAAAGTATCTTTTTTCGTAATATTATTAGATGAACAGATGAAATCTTCTCAAAAAAGATGTACTTTTGCACGGCAATTGAAAAAATGAGAAATAAAATTATTAAAAAAAGAAGATGTACAGATTAGTATTATTGCGACACGGAGAAAGCGAATGGAATAAAGAAAACCGTTTTACAGGTTGGACAGATGTAGATTTATCGGAAAGAGGAATCAAAGAAGCCATACAAGCCGGAAAAACCATGAAAGAAAAAGGTTTTGTTTTTCAATACGCCTATACTTCTTATTTAAAAAGAGCCATTAAAACACTGGTCTACTCTATGGAAGAAATGGACCAATTATGGATTCCCGTTGAAAAAACATGGAGGTTAAACGAAAAGCATTATGGCTTTTTGCAAGGTTTAAATAAAAAAGAAACCGTCGACAAATACGGAGAAGAGAAAGTATTGTTGTGGCGTAGGAGTTTTAACATCGCACCACCGCCACTTCCCGAATCCGATCCACGGCACCCCGTTAATGATATTAAATATAAATATATCAATGAAGAAGGTGCTACACCGGGAACGGAATCTTTAAGTGATACCATCAACAGAATTATGCCTTATTGGCATCAGGAAATCATTCCTCGGTTAAAAAAGCATAAAGAGATTATCATCAGTGCACACGGCAATAGCTTGCGTGCGATTGTGAAACACGTAAAACAAATCACCGATGAAGATATCATAACACTAAACCTTCCAACGGGAATTCCTTATGTGTTTGAATTTGATGAAGATATAAATCTTTTAAACGACTATTTCTTGGCCGACGAAGCCACATTGAAAGCTTTGATGGATGAAGTAGCAAACCAAACTAAAAAATAATATTCCGATTGCGATGATGTCGAATCAATGGGTTATACCGGATATACACGGGTGTTACTACACCTTAAAAAAACTTTTGGAAGATAAAATCAAAATTTCTAAAAGCGATGAGTTGTATTTCCTCGGTGATATCATTGACAGGGGAAAACATTCCAAACAAGTGCTCGACTATTTGATTGATTTAGAAACACAAGGCTATCAAATCAAACCCATCAAAGGAAATCATGAGGAATATTTCATCTCGGCCTATGAAAGTGAATTAGCCCACAAAAAAACCATTTTCGGCAAAGCTCATAGCAAGGATTTTATGTTCTGGTATAAAGTAGGAGGAAAAGAAACCCTGCAAAGCTTCGACTTGAAACGTTTGGAAGAAATACCCGATTCTTATATTAAATGGATAAATAAACTTCCATACTATTATATCCTTGATAAATATGTGATTGTCCATGCAGGTTTAAACTTTAATATTGAAAATCCTTTCAGAGATAAAAGTTTTATGCTCAATTGTACGAACTTTGAAGTGATACCCGAGAAAATCCAACATAAAACCATTATCCACGGTCACATCCCTTTAAGTATGGAAGGCATAGAAACCCTTAAAAAAGAAAAGGATACCTTTCATTATATCTGTATCGATAACGGTTGTTATTATGAAAAAGATGATGCATATGGCAGCTTATTGGCTTTAAATTTAAAGGATTTGGAATTTGTTTCACAAGTAAATATTGATGAATAACAATGAGGATTGACATTTTAACCTTGTTTCCGGCTATGTTTGCAGGATTCTTTTCCGAATCCATACTGAAACGTGCGCAAGAAAAACAATTGGTTGAAATGCATTTGCACAACATCCGCGATTATTCCACCGACAAGCACCGCCGTGTTGACGATTATCCTTACAGCGGCGAAGCCGGAATGGTGATGAAAATTGAACCCATAGCAGCCTGCATCGAAAAGCTTCAAAAAGAAAGGATGTATGATGAAATCATTTTTCTTACTCCCGACGGTGAACTGTTGAATCAATCCATTGCAAACAGTCTATCAATGCTTCAAAATGTTATCTTATTATGTGGACATTACAAAGGTATTGACGAACGAATACGCAGCCTCTTTATTACACGCGAAATATCCATAGGCGATTATGTATTGTCGGGAGGTGAATTGCCCGCTGCCGTTCTCACCGATGCCATAGTCCGGCTTATCCCCGGAGTGCTCAACGATGAAACCTCAGCCCTTTCCGATTCTTTTCAATATGAATTGCTTTCCCCGCCGGTGTATACTCGTCCTTATGACTATAAAGGACATCGTGTGCCCGACGTTCTTCTCTCGGGAAACGAAAAACTTATCAATGATTGGAAATTACAAAAAGCGATGGAAAGAACCAAAGAAAAACGTCCCGACTTATTCGGTAAACAAAATGATTCCGATTAAAAGCATTGAATGATAAAATAGTATATGTTTATATCTACTTTAAATAATATATAAGTTTCACTAAGTATTTATATAAAAGAATGAGCAACAGCGCACAAGAACATAAAAACGAGAAATTATCCATGGATGAACTGCAACGCATTAGCGTGGAAGAATTTAAGCAAAGTGCCAAGTTTCCTTTGACAGTTATTCTTGATAATGTTAGAAGTATGAACAACGTAGGTTCAGTATTTCGCACCGCCGATGCTTTTCGCATAGAGCATATCTGTTTATGCGGGATAACAGCACAACCACCTCACAAAGAAATAGAAAAAACAGCACTCGGTGCCACCGAATCGGTGAGTTGGTCTTATTATCCCGACACCCATGAAGCCATTACGCATCTATTAAACAACAACTATGAAATATATGCCGTCGAACAAACAAAAAACAGCATCGCTTTATCATCATTTCAAATAAATAAATCTAAGAAAATAGCCCTTATCTTCGGTAATGAAGTAATGGGTGTGAAACAAGACATTATCGACAGGAGCCACGCAACCATCGAAATACCCCAATTTGGAACCAAACATTCATTAAACATATCGGTAAGTGCCGGTATAGTGTTATGGCATTTGTTTTATCAATTAACGCAAAAAGAATAAGATATGAAAACATCATCTAAAATAAGTTTGCCTCCCGGCAATATGCTCAATCCCTTACCGGTAGTAATGGTGAGTTGCGGCAGCTCTCCCGATGAATACAACATCATCACCTTAGCATGGTGCGGCACCATATGTTCCGAACCGCCCATGTGTTATGTGTCGATACGTCGCGAACGCCA
Source organism: Bacteroidetes bacterium ADurb.Bin234 (assembly GCA_002069895.1). GTDB lineage: Bacteria > Bacteroidota > Bacteroidia > Bacteroidales > WCHB1-69 > UBA5266. The sequence continues at coordinate 20,203 of MWCE01000236.1, forward strand.
TTCTTATGAAATCATAAAAAGAAATATGGAATTTGTTATCAACCTCACATCAAAGGAACTTTGTGCCATTACCGACTGGTGCGGCGTTCGCTCCGGACGCAAATATAATAAATTTCAAACCATGGATATCACACCCCTCACTGCCGACAAGGTAAAAGCCCCACTCATAGCCGAATCGCCCTTAAACATTGAATGTAAGGTGAAAGATATCATTCCCCTTGGAAGTCACGATATGTTTATCGCCGATGTACTTGCCGTGCATGCTAACGAAGAGTTATTAAATAAAACATCGCATGCTTTGAACCTCGAAGGAGCCGATTTGGTTTCTTACAGTCATGGTAATTATTATTGCCTCGGACAAAAAATAGGCAAATTCGGCTTTTCGGTGGAGAAAGGAAAATCGAAAAAATAAAAAACCATAGAAAAATTTTAGATAAAGGGGCATAAAAATGATGGGAATGTAGTGTGTGATTCCAATCAAGTTTGTGTCGTTGGGAGACAAATTAAACTGAAATTATGTCATGCGTATCTTTCATCCCAAAGATGCACATCTTTCTATTCCAATCAAATTTGTCTCCCGACGGTCTCTGCTTTTTCTCTAAACAATGCATAATTTGATACGATAATAATCAACAAAACAAATAAATATGGTTCAATTTATGATCGAGACTTTGTTTACAATGTTTCTACGTGAGAAAAAACAATCCTCCCCCGTCATATAATTTTCCGTCATATAATTCAATGATTTCATAAGAAAGGGATGTTAGCAGATTTTTGATAAGGTTTCCGTCGCGGTGATGGGTTAAACTTCCCGTTATGAAAACCTTATTATCGTAAATACCCATGCATCCACCAATACAGCCGTGCATATAAGGCGGTAGTATAATATCAAAGGAGGAAACACACAAACAAAAAAGTCCGTGTTTTGTGAGTGTTTTGGCAATGCCGGCATCGGAAGTTAGGAAATGGTTGTTTTTTAAGGATAGCAAGGAACAACGGCAAAAGGCTTGTTCAACATGGATAAATTCCTTGTTTTTTTGATGTGCAAGAATAGCAGCATCGGTATATTTGCGGTTGTGGATGATGTATTTATCGGTTATCACGGCGTTATAAGCGGTGGCCTGAGCCAATGTTTCTCCTACCGCTGTATTCCCTTTAATGATTGGAATGGCATTCTTTTTTAATATTTTAAGATATTCTACGGGGGCGTTGGGAGCAACTATCAAAGTGTTTCCCGTTTGACAGAAAAAAATATCGGGATGACCGGCAATGGCTTGGTATGTGATGTTGTTGGTGAAAAAAACGATGCACTGGCCGGAAAGTCTCAAGGTTTGGATAATAGGTTCCGGCAAACGTGCATCGTGTATGGTAAGCATATATTAATGTATAGTATAATTCGACTCCCACATATGAAGAGAATCATCTAATATGTATGTTACAAATTTGAATTGAGATAGCAAGTTGTTTTTGTTTTGTCGTTTATATCCTATTGCTGCATTCACTTGTTTAGAATTTACACTTATAACAATGCTATTGCCCCTTTGTTCACCGATTTTTTTATAAAAATGCTCAGCCCACCATGCGCTTAGCACCAATTCTTTGAAAGAAACATGAAAGGGACCGGCTAATAAATGGGTGGCATTAATCAGTCCTTCGGAAGGATGCAGTCCTATGCGTAGGATATTCACATTGTGTTTTATAAATAAATCCAACAAGTTCATACACCATCTAACGGCTTCATCCAAAGGCAGGGGTGTGTATTGTTTGTTTAGGTATAATTGTGCTAATTCTGTGTCTTTAATAACTAAAGCAGGATAAATGCGGGTGTAGTCGGCGCCCCATTCTATGATTTTATTTGCAGTAAACATGGCTTTGTCGTAGGAATCGCCCGGCAAACCTATCATCATTTGCAAGCCGAGTTTAAAACCGTATTGACGGATGAGTTGCGAAGCCACTTCCACATCTCTCACTGTATGTCCTCTATTCGCTTGCTTTAAAACATCATCCTTTAAGGATTGTGCACCAAGTTCAATAATGCCGACATGAAATTGTTTAAGATTTACTAAAATTTGGGGTGTGATATAATCGGGACGTGTAGAAAGTTGGATTTCATCTATAAGCCCTTTTTCAATATAGGGAAGTGTTAGGTCGAGGTATTGGTTTTGTTCATCGATGCTCATACCCGTAAAACTTCCTCCGAAGAAAGCAATGCGTTTAAAGGCATGGGGTGGCATATGCTGTAAATAGGTGTCGATAGTTTTTGTTATCTCTTCCGGCATAGGCGATTGCAAGGTTGCCGAAATATGATATTGATTGCAATACACACAACGAAACGGACAAGCTTTTTCGGGTATAAATATCGGTATGACGTAATGCGTTTTCATAAATTAAATTATAAACGTAGATAATCAAGCGATCCATTACCTTTATTAAACAATAAATCCACTATGCTCAGATTGGGAAGAAAGGCTGTTTTGTCGATAAAAACTTGAAAGTAGGAAGGGAACTCATAACTAATATAAGCAGGGAGCACTTTCTTTGGATGTAAATCGTAACGTAAATCCAAACAAGAAGGTTGACAATTCTTTTGATAAATCCGTGTTGGCTCAAGGGTTTTCTTTATCTGCAATAAATCGCATAGGCACTCCCACAAACGAAGGTTAAAATCCAATAGAAAAGGAATTTGTATGGTATAAAAAGGCTCGAGATAATCGCGATAATACAGGAAAAACGGACTGGTATTATAGGCTGTTTCCAAAGTTTTCCAATGCGTCCGCTGCCAGGACTGTGAATAGTCAATGCGTACATCTTGCACCAAACAATGATTCGACGTGGTTTTGCAAACCGGAATAATTAGAGTCTTAACACCCTCAACGCTTCCAATCAAACAACGGTTGCGATAGCTTTGTTTCACATAATGTTCCTTTACTTCCAAGAAAGCATGTTCGCAGTTTAAAAATGCTTTAAAATACGCTATCGGAGGTAGATAAGCCGTTGATAATAGAATGGAAACAGGTTGCTCTTTTTGTGTCATCTTATGCAATAAAAATTTTTACAAAAATAGCAAATTATAGAAAAGGACCCCGTTGTTTTTATATTTTGAATTTGTAAGTTGGTGGCTTTTCTATTCAATGGCATTGACATTAGAACACGGCTGTAGAAAACATAAATTTTATTTCATTGTATCTTGATTCTTTGTTAATCTTTTGATTTCTTTGTCAAAGTCGGAAATGATTTTTTGTGATTTATTAAACTCGTCATATTCGGTTTCTGCTTTTAGTTCGGCTTGCTGTTTTGATACTTTGCCTTTATCGGTGAGAATTTTATATTTGCGGAAAGTCAAAAATTTATTTACACTTGTGGCAAATTCTTTCATGGTAAATGTGTTTTCGCGTTCAATTAGATCTTCGATATAGTCGAAATAACCCGTTACAGTTCGTTCTAAGCGACGAATTTCAGTTTCAGACAAATAGTTTTTGGCAATGGTCACATCAGATTTTAATATCCGTCCGTCGGGCGAATTTTTCCAGGTCGTTAAGCCCATGTTATCAGTACGGCGGTCGGCTTTTGTATAGATAATTTCAGCAGCTGTTTGGCCAGTAATAGCATAGTGAAATTTGTTTTGTACCATTGCATAAAAATCGTGAGTTATTGGCGAATTTCTGTCGTAATCAATGCTGCACTCAGCAAAAATATCGGTAATCTGCAGCCAAATTCGCCTCTCGCTTGCACGTATGGAACGAACACGTTCCAACAATTCACGAAAATAATCTTTTCCAAAAGCTGTTTTACCCTGTTTCAGTCGTTCGTCATCGAGCACGAAACCTTTTGTAATGAATTCTTTTAACGTTTTTGTAGCCCATATACGAAAATCGGTGGCACGTTTGGTATTGACGCGATAACCAACCGCAATAATCATATCAAGGTTATAAAAATCAATAACTTCGGTTACTTCTCCTCTAAATCCACGGTTAACGACTGTTTCCATTTTGGAAACAGTCGTATTTTCAGGCAGTTCACCTTCGTTAAAAATATTTTTTATATGTTTGTTAATGGCAGGCACACCGACACAAAATAATTCAGCCATAGCTTTTTGAGTAAGCCAAAGCGTTTCATCTTTCACTATTACGCCAACTTTAATATTTTTCTGTGGCGTTGTATAAAGCAAAAATTGAAGTTCTTTATTCATTTTAAGACTCCCTCCATATTTGTAGTTAAATAAAGGATTTTAGATATAAATCTGTAAAATAACAGTCCTAATGCATATGATTTGAAATCCCTTTCATAAAAACTATTATGGAAATCATTTGCAATTTTCAAAAATGAACAATGAAGTTTATTTCGTTCTTTTATATATGAATTTATAATTAAAGATATTGCCATAAGATATATTTGTTGTTCTTTAAAATTAAATACTGTGAATAAAATGCTTTATTTTCGTTTATAGTTCTGAAAGTATCATACATATGTAAGTGTATTTTTTTGCAAATGTACGAATTAAATCAATATTTTCCGATTTAATTTTCGTTATTAGTTACAGATTCTTCGTTACGCTCAAAATCAATTGAATTTTATTAGACAATAGTGATTAAAAATTTATAAATTAAAGGCTTTTCTATTCAATGGCATTGACATTAGAACACGGCTGTAGGAATCATAATTTTTTGTGTACTTTTGCAGCCCTTTTATAATACATTAATATATATACATTAATATTATTCTATTCATTGAAAAGTATTGCGATAAAAACCTTAGGCTGCAAATTGAATTTTACCGAAAGTGCACATATAGAGCGTTTGCTAAAGGAGCAGGGGTATGTTTTTGTGCCCTTTGAGCAAGAAGCCGATATGTATGTTATCAATACCTGCGCCGTTACCGAACAAGCCGAGAAAAAATGTGCTTATTACATACATCATATCAAAAATCACTTTCCCCAAGCTAAAATAGCCTTGATGGGATGTTATTCGGCCTTGCGAAAAAACGAATTACAGGCTCGTTTCGAGGTGGATATAGTGCTGGGAAGCAATAATAAATTTGAGCTATCGCACATCATACCGTCACTTTTAGCGGGCGATTCACCAAAATCTACTTCTTATCCCGACAATACAAGCACTTTTATCGATTCTTATTCCTTGCACGAGCGTACCCGTTCTTTTTTAAAAATCCAAGACGGATGTAATTATTATTGTACTTATTGCACGATTCCTTATGCACGCGGTCACAGTCGAAGCGACAGTCTTTCACATGTGATTACAAATGCGGAACAGATAGTAGCTAACGGTATTAAGGAGATTATTTTATCGGGAGTTAACATAGGTGATTTCAGAACTCCCGAAGGAGAAGGTTTTTACGATCTTCTGCTTGCCTTGGAAAAGGTCAAAGATTTGAAACGCATCCGTATTTCTTCTATCGAGCCTAATTTGTTGACACACGATATCATACAACTTGTATCCAAATCGGAAAAACTGCTTCCTCATTTTCATATTCCCCTCCAATCGGGCTCGGATAAAATATTAAAACAGATGAAGCGCCGTTATAACTGCGATTTATTTACGGAAAGGATACATTTTATCAAACAACATATGCCCCATGCCTGCATAGCGGTTGATGTGATTGCCGGTTTTCCGGGAGAAACGGAAGAGGACTTACAAGACACCTATGCCTTTTTGGAAAGGCTGCCTATTAGTTATCTGCATGTTTTTCCTTATTCCCGCCGTCCCGGCACTCCGGCTTATGACATGCCTAATCAATTGTCTAATCATGAAAAAAGCCATAGAGCCAAGATGTTGATTGAGTTATCGGATAAAAAGAAACTTGCATTTTATAAGGAAAATTTGAACAGTGTTCGGCAGGTGTTAATAGAATCAACAACAAAACAAGGATATGATATCGGTTTCACCGAGAATTATATTCGCGTTAAAATCGAACATACACCGAAAAAAATCAACAACATTCAAACCGTCAGACTAAACACTATCGATGCTGACGGAAGTGTTATTGCTGAAAGGATTGAAGGGTAAAAAAGCTATCAACTGATAGCTTTCAGAGATTTTTTTGATTTCGGGTTTATCTTTTAAATTAATTTGTATTTTTGCAAAAAAAATGTACTGCTAAACATATATTACAAATACAAAACGACAAACGGCATGAAAAAAGAATTTCTACTACCCCATGGCAATGACATTAAAAATGAAATAGTATTATATCAATCCAATGAACTTGTTACACATATAGAAGTAAGAATTGATAAAGATACTGTATGGCTAAATCGTCAACAGATAGCCACATTATTCAACAGAGATATAAAAACTATAGGTAAACATATCAATAATATTTTTTTAGAAGGTGAGTTGGTTAAAGGAGTGGTTGTCGCAAATTTTGCGACAACCACTCCACACGGTGCTATTAAAGACAAAACACAAACCGTAAAAATGGAATATTACAACCTTGATGTTATTATTTCGATTGGTTACAGGGTGAAATCTAAACAAGGTACTCAATTCCGAATATGGGCAAATAAAGTACTCAAAGATTATCTTCTGAAAGGATATTCATTTAATCAAAGGATAAATCGAATTGAAGACAATGTTCACTCTCTTATTAAAAAGGTTAAAAGTATTGATTTGCAAATCAATTCAGAAATATTACCCAAACAAGGTGTTTTTTTCGACGGTCAAATTTTTGATGCCTATACCTTTGTCGGAGATTTAATACGTAGTGCTAAACAATCCTTAATCCTTATGGATAATTATATTGATGACACTGTTTTAAAACTCTTTACCAAACGTAAAGAAAAAGTTGAATTTTACATTTTCACAAAAAACATATCAGAACAACTTCAATTAGATTTACTCAAACACAATCAGCAATATAAACCGATAAAAATTTACAAATTTCAAAAAGCACACGATTGTTTTCTCATTATCGACCAAAAAGAAGTGTATCATTTCGGAGCTAGTTTAAAAGATTTAGGTAAAAAATGGTTTGCTTTCACAAGCTTAAATACACAATCGGTAGAAAGTATTATAAATGAAATTTTAAAGAATATCACAGAAAATTAAAATTTTCAATTCCTTAGATTTTCTCGGTTTGTCTATTTATCAAATAGTTAATTGCATATGGCGAGTGTTATGTGAAATATGTAGAGATTTTTAGTTTCGAAGAAAATGAAATTTCTCTATACACGCTGTATTTGCTGCGATTAAATACGTTTTGTAATGTAGTACTGCCGCATTTCTGACACTCAACTCGAAAAAATAGTAAGTGAAAAAAGAATCAGCATTTATTTTTCCTTACACTATGGTCGGATAATTTTATGTAAATTTGCAACGAAAGTTTTTTCAACGAAAAAACAGGTACTAACAATAAACACACTTCATAATGAGCGACGATAAAAAAATCATATTCTCCATGGTTAATGTAAGCAAGACCTTTAATCCGGGAAAACAAGTATTAAAAAATATATATTTATCCTTTTATTACGGTGCCAAAATTGGCGTATTGGGACTGAACGGAGCGGGAAAATCTTCTCTTTTAAAAATCATTGCCGGTGAGGATAAGTCGTTTAACGGTGAAGTGGTTTTTTCGCCGGGTTATTCGGTGGGTTTTCTTCCACAGGAACCGGTTTTGGATAACAGCAAAACGGTGAAAGAAATCGTTATGGAAGGCGTGGCCGAAGTGGTGAATATATTGGAGGAATACGAAGCAGTGAACAATAAATTTGCCGATCCCATGAGCGATGATGAAATGAACAAACTCATCGAACGTCAAGGGGAGTTAACGGAACTTATTGAACAATATGATGCTTGGGAATTGGATGCAAAGCTAAATCGAGCCATGGATGCACTTAACTGTCCTGAACCTGATACAAAGGTTGCTACGCTATCGGGAGGAGAACGCCGCCGTGTGGCTCTGTGTCGTTTATTACTGCAAGAACCCGACATCTTGTTGTTGGATGAACCAACCAACCACCTTGATGCCGAATCGGTGCATTGGCTCGAAATGCATCTGCAACAATATAAAGGTACTGTTATTGCCGTTACTCACGATCGTTATTTTCTCGATAATGTTGCCGGCTGGATACTCGAACTTGATAGGGGAGAGGGCATACCATGGCAAGGAAATTACTCTTCATGGTTGGAACAAAAGTATCAACGTTTGAAGATGGAACAAAAACAAGAATCCAAACGCCAAAAGACACTCGAACGCGAATTGGAATGGGTACGTATGTCGCCCAAAGCACGTCAAGCAAAATCGAAAGCCCGTTTGAATGCGTATGACAGATTATTAAATGAAGACGTTAAAGAAAAAGAAGAACGTTTGGAAAT